>DQSX01000091.1 GCA_015663065.1 Sulfurovum sp. | reverse complement strand
TGCTCGCTACAGGACTTGAACCTGTGACTTCCACCATGTCATAGTGGCACTCTACCAACTGAGTTAAGCGAGCAAGGATGAAAGTATAGTGAAAAAAAGTTAAAAGAAGGCTTTTACTTCTCTTCTGCTTCTTTTTCACAAACCCAGGGGCTCTCTTTACAGAGCATATTCATGTATTTATCGGCATTCGGGTTACCGGCTTTTTGTGCTTTTTTCAAATATGAAAAAGTTTTCATTTTGTCTTTTGGGTTGTCTGTACCCCAGCCGTACATGATCGCCAGATTGATCTGTGCATTGCTGTCACCCAGATTGGCTGCATTTTTGAACTGTTCAAAAGCTTTTCTTCTCTGCTTTTCAACCCCTTTGCCCAATATATACAAAGATCCAAGATTGTTATAGGCTTCTTTTACTCCACCCTTTGCTGCAACCTCGTACCACTCTATGGCTTTTTTGACAGATTGGAGATCTGCACTCTTGTGCTGCTGGTACATAAGTCCCAGGTTATATGCAGCTGCTGCATTTCCCTGTTTGGCTGCTTCTTCATACCAGGTCATTGCTTCGGCAAGATCCACTTTGACACCTTTCCCGTGTTCATAGATCAATGCCACATTGTATTGGGCTTTGGCATCGCCTTTTTTTGCCAGAGCATAAAAAGTATTGAGTGCCTGTACATAGTTTCCTTTATTGTAAGCATCCACTGCCTCATCAAATGGATTTCCCAAAGAGGCTGCGGTAAATACAAACACTGCTGTTATCATTTTTTTTATAGTAAACATTTATTTTCCTATTCTATAGTTTCTGCAACAAATGTTTTTGTCACTTTCCCGCCAAAACGGTACACACCATCTTCAACACTCACATAAAGTTCATCTCCGCTCTTAGGGTGTACTTTTACCTGTTCAGGGACTTTTCCCTCTTTGTAATTACGTATGAAACAGGCAACCATACCCGTTCCGCATGCCAAAGTCTCATCTTCCACACCCCGTTCATAAGTACGCACATATATCGTCTCATCTTCTACTTTACAAATATTGACATTGGCATTGTATTTTTCACGCAATTCTCGGGCCTGTGCCAGGTCAAAAGTCTCAATATCATCTCTAAGAGCCACCAAATGAGGCACGCCGGAATCAATGAGCCACCAGTTCTCACCATACGCTTCTATATCTTTCCTGATAATATCGGGGTCCACCATATCAGAGACAACATACAGACCGTTTATCGTTGCACGAATGACCCCTGCACCTGTTAAGAACTCTGCTTTATTGTCTCGGGAGATACCTTTTTCATGTGCATAATGTGCTACTGCCCTGCTTGCATTGCCGCACATATCTGCCTGCGAACCGTCAGAGTTGTAAAACTCCCATTCAAAATCATAGTCATTATGCGGCAACAGTACTACCAGTCCGTCTGCTCCCACACCATTTTGTCGGTGACAAAGTTTTTTTGCCAAGGCAGACCTGTCTGCCTTCTCCTGTGCCACGAACATAATAAAATCATTGCCGTTGGCAGAATATTTGGTTACGGTCATAATAGCGCTCCTAAAATAGCTTCTTTCACACGTTCTGTCTCATACGCAAGGTCTTTGAGGTTTGTACTGTTGTTGATGACATAAGAGGCATTTTTACGTTTTTCTTCAATGTCAATCTGAGACTCAATACGTGCCAGTGCCTCTTTTTTATCATAGCCGTCTCTTTGCATCACTCTTTCCAGCTGCTGTTCTTTTCTGGCATAGACCACGACCACCTTTTCAATGGCATAACGTCCACCCTCATAAAAAAGCGGGATGTCCACAAGATAAGGCTCTGCGCGTTTGTCCAGTTTTTCTGAAGCTTCTGCAATTCTATCATAAATGAGAGGATGAAGCAGACCTTCCAGTGCTTTTCTTTTCTCCGGGTCAGAAAATACGATGCTTCCCAGCAATTTTCTGTCCACTTTTCCCTCTTTGACAAAATCTTTACTGAACATCTCTGCGATCTCTCTATGTTGTGCATCCAGCACCTCATGTGCGATCTTGTCTGCATCTATGACCCGGAAACCTTTTTCTCTAAAGAGTTTGACCACTGTACTTTTTCCGGTTGCAATCCCTCCGGTGAGTGCTATGGCATACTTAAAAGACATCACTTACCACTTTCTAAATGACTTCAACTGCATTTCATCATACTTATAGACATCATTCCTGAATTGCAGTTTTCCTTCATAATCTACCCATGCTGTCAAATAGACCACATCCACAGGTACTTTTTCCTGTAATTTATAATAAGTGTTCTTTTTCCCTTTCAGGATCTTCTGCGACTGTTCAAAATCAATATTGTCATTAAACGTTGAGAAAGTTTCAAGTAATGCTCTTGGTTTTTGCAGACGGATACAGCCGTGAGAGAATGCCCTTTTGTCTCTTTTGAAAAGATGTTTGGTCGGTGTGTCGTGCATATAGACCGAGAATTTATTGGGAAAAAGAAATTTTACTTTTCCCAGTGCATTTTTGTATCCCGGTGTTTGCGCAAAACGATAGGGTACTGTTTTACTGTAGCGGTATTGACTCCAGTTCACGGAGCCTCCAGAGATCTTTGCCGCATTTTTACCCCAGCCTGCACGTATCTCTATACCTTGCCTTGCCATGGCATTAGGATTTCGAAGCAACTTGGGAATCATCTCTTTTTGGATAATACTTTTGGGGATATTCCAGTAAGGATTCAGTACGATCATCTCTACCGTATCGGAGAAGATAGGGGTAGGATGTTTGGGTGAACCAGTGATCACCCTCATACTCTGTATAAGCCTTCCCTCTTCTTCAAAATAGAGTCTAAAGTCAGGAATATTGATAATAATATGTCTCTTTCCCTCTCGTTTGTTCAACCATTTGATACGGTCAAGGTTCAGACGAATCATAGTGATGCGTTCATTCACACTTTTATTCAGCACTGCCAGAGTAACCGGTCCTACCACCGCATCTGCTTTAAGCCCGTTACGTTTTTGAAAATGTCTGACAGCATCCTGCAGACATTTGTCATAGCGCTCCTCTTCATCACTTTCTGGGCACCCCTGGTAATCTCCTGTTGCACGCAATCTCTCACGCAGTGAGTAAACACCTCTGTCACGCTGTCCCGGTTTGAGCTTTTTTGAGAGGTAGATCGGCTCCCAGCCACCCTCTTCACGGATCTTCATATACCTTTTAAGTTCATCCTGTAACTCTCTGTAGTGATACGCTGTAGGCATATAGTGGTCAAACTGTTTTTTCAATGAACTGCCAAGTGCTACATGGTCCAAGACCTTGACAGGGTCGATCTCCGGTCTGTGAAGTACCCACTCCGTACTAACATCGTTGACCATCAGATTGGAGATTCTTGCATTGAAGGCACCCCAGTTGATACTTCCAAAATAGGCATAATCCGTATAGTCTTTGTAGAGTTGTGAAATTTTGAATTCGACAGAGACTTTTGCATAAATATTTTTATTTTGTGCATAGACTATTTCCGCCATTTTTTTCAATAAGATACTCTCTTTATAGAGCTTTCCGTTCTTATTGAGTGTTTCATCGTTTTGAATGTAGTCAAAAAGCTCTTTTGCTGCAGGAGACAAAGCATTGCTACGCATCCAGACTGGAGTAAAGAGAAGCTCTTTATAGAGTTTTTTTAAAAAGCTGTTGTCCCTTTCAGTCTGTAGCGAACTATGAATGATCTCGGAAGCACGGTCATGGTAAGCCAACTCATCTGCATGCATCATGCTTGAAGAAAGAGAGAAGAGTCCTATGAAGAGTATAAAAGTGAAAAAGCCTTGCAGTGATCTGTTCATTATCCGCTACCTTTGATTCGTCAGAAAGTTAAAAAAATTATAGCATAAAGAGATAAAAAAGATTGATGCCTTACTATTAACCCAAGCATGTTAAAATCATATATGCATTTTAATTTTGGTTCACCCTGGTTTTTTCTTATGTTACTGCTCATTCCCTGTTTTCTCTGGTGTAAAGAGTACAACAAAACCTACTATTTTCCCAAACTGGAATGGCTTAAAAAGCAGACTCCTCTGCTCAGCTGGGAAGCCTGGTTGAAAATCCTGATCTTTTCACTTATGGTTTTTGCTTTGGCCAAACCTTTTGTTTATGATGCTTCAGGGAATGACTTGAAAAAAGGCCGAGACCTCATCTTGGCCATTGATGCCAGCGGTTCTATGGCGCAGAGTGGATTCAATAACAATGAGCGATTCCAAAACAAGTATGACACGACCATTGCCCTCTCCAAAGCGTTTGTAAAACAGCGTTTTGATGACAATATGGGTGTGGTGGTCTTTGGTACTTTTGCCTACACGGCATCGCCTTTGACTTACGATCTTGCATCACTAAGCTACCTGCTTGCACTGACCAATGTGGGGATCGCCGGAGAGAGCACAGCCATCGGAGATGCCATCATGCAATCTCTCAGAACCCTCTCTTTTGGAGAAGCAAAACAAAAAGCGATCATCCTTTTAACGGACGGATACCACAATGCGGGACAACACTCTCCCAAAGAAGCTGTGGCCAAAGCCAAAGCTGAAAATGTCAAAATATATACCATTGGTATCGGCAAAAAGAGTGACTATGACAGAGCTATGTTGGAGACCATTGCCAAAGAGACAGGCGCAAAGAGTTATGCTGCAACCTCAGCAGAAGTACTGCAAAAAGTCTATGCAGAGATCAATACACTTGAACCATCTGCCATAAGGGGAGAGAGCTACCTTAACAAAAAACTTTTGATCATCTTTCCTCTGCTGGCAGTATTTTTACTGCTGTTTGCCTGGGTTCTCTATTCACAAAAACATCCACAGCCTGCAAGGGGCAGGTTATGACCTTACTCAACCCAAGTTTTTTATGGCTTGTTGTGCCTCTGTTTGTACTCTATTTCACTCAAAAACCCAAAGCACCCCGTCCTTCAATGCACCTTCTTATACTTCTGCTCATCGTACTGACACTCTCCCGTCCTTCCATAAACAGAGGGCTTCAGGAGAGCAGCATCAAAGCAAAAGATATTATCATAGCCGTGGATGTCTCTTACTCCATGCGTGCAAAAGACATAGCTCCCAGTCGTTATGACTTTGCGAAACAGACCATAGAAGCTTTTTTGCAAGAGAGTGCAAAAGACAACATCATGCTCATAGCATTTACCAGCAATCCTCTGTTTCTCTCTCCTCCCACCACAGATCACATACTGGTCTCAACAGCACTGAAAAGTTTAAATCCTGAGTATATATTGACAAAAGGAACCTCTTTAAAAAAGCTTTTTACAAAAATATCTACACTCAAAAAAGGAGAAAAAACACTCATTTTGATGACAGACGGAGGAGAAGATGAAGAGGTGTCTGCACTCTCCGCACAGCTAAAAGATGCCCATATCAACCTTCATATACTGGGTCTTGGAACAAAACAGGGTATGACTGTTGAAAACCCTGATGGCAGTATGCTCAAAGACAGCAAAGGCAATCTGGTAGTAACCCGGCTTCATCCTATGCTCAAAGAACTTGCGGCACAAACAGAGGGAAAGTATCTGGAAGTCTCCTCTTCCCCGCAAGTCACTGCCAAGCTCTTGCAACGCAGTATTGAAGAGGAAAAACAAGCATCCCAAACGATCCTAAAAAAACAGTACAAAACTCTGGAGCTCTACCAGATACCACTCTTTTTTGCCCTCTTGCTTTTTGTCATGCTGCATACAAGAGCAGTCAAATACCTCAGCCCTCTGCTCCTATTTATAGGTGTACATGCAGAGGCTTCTTTTTTGGATGGTTTTCACTTGAATGCCGCCTACAGCAGCTATATGCAAAAGGATTTTAATGCAAGCAAACAGCATCTGCAAAAGGTCGAAGTTGCTTCTTTACAAAGTCAGATCACTCTGGCGAACAGCTATTATAAACTGCAGCAATACAAAAAGGCCATAGCCCTCTACCGAGCCATACGCTCTACTTCACCCAGCATAAAACAGACACTCTACTACAATACAGCCAATGCCTACGCTTTACTCAAAGCATATGATAAAGCCAGAATTTACTATACTAAGGCGTTGCAACTTGGAGATGATGCAGAGAGTCTGCACAATCTTCAGCTTGTGGCACTTTTAGAAAAAAAAGATGCAGCTCAGCTGGGGATAGCACATCCCAAATCACAAAACTCCGACAGCTCTAAAAGTGACAAAGAGGAAGGTGACAAAGAGAGCAAAGAGAGCAGAGATGAAGACCAGCCGAGTTCCGGGTCGGGTTCAGGAGGAGAGAGTCAAAAAGAGAAAAACGCTGACAAAGAGAAAAAAAGACTCATCATGGACAACAAAGCCCAGGAACAACCCCTAAGCTCAAAAGTCTATGAGCTCATCAATAAAGGATACATACGTGAAACACAACCTTGGTAAGGTACTGAAGCTCTACCTCTTCCTGACACTGACTGTTCTCTTTGCAGAAGATTTCAGCCACAGTTTCAAACTTAACAACAGCAGCCCCTACGTCAAAGAGCCGGTCATTTTAACCCTTGACCTGAATCAGACCAATCATGATATTGTACTTCTGTTTGATTTTGACCTGAAAAAGAGTGACAACTATTTTTTCCAGCGTCTTGACCTGCAGGAGACAGATACCCACCATGACACAAAAATAAAATACACCTACCTTATCTATCCGCTTAAAGAAGGGAAGATAGAGATAGACTTTGACCTCACAAAAAAAATAACAAATGATGAAAGTGTAGCCTACAGCTTCTCGGGAGACCGGGACAACGTTAAAACCCTGGAGACCCAAGACAGCAAGATCACGCTTCCTCCATTGACTCTGAACGTACAGAGCTTGCCCAAAGAGACGGTTCTGGTCGGTGATTTCAACATTCACGTTGAATTCAAAAAACATACGGCCAAAGCGTACGAACCGCTACCTTTACAAATATTGCTCAAAGGAGAAGGATACCCTCCTCTTTTAAGTATACTGCTGCCAAAATCCGACCACTATACTCTTTTTCAGGAAAAAGCCATTGTCACATCGCAGCATAGCAGAACAGGCACCCGGAGTACAGTGGTTTATCCTATGGCACTCTCAGCCTCCAAAAGCTTTGATCTGGAGCCTGTAGCACTCAAAGCATTTAACCCACAGACAAAGAAAATATACACGCTGACCATCCCGGCACAGCATTTTGACATTTCAAGAGAAGAGGTAGCTGTGTTGGTCGATAAAAGTGACGATCCTCCGCCTTTTCACAGAGACTGGGACTGGCTTACAAGCCTGTTTGGCTATCTTACGGTCTTTGCCTCAGGGTATTTGACCGCTATGGTCTGGAAAAGAAAAAAACAGACGCTGCTACCTCCAAGTGACCCGTTCAAAGAGAAGATCGCAGCATGCAAGAGTGAAAAAGAGCTGCTTCAACTTCTCATGGCACGAGACAGCAAAAAGTTTCTATCAAGCATAGAAAAGTTGGAAAAATCGTTATACAAAAAGGGTAAAATAGATTTGAAACAAGTCAAAAAAGAAGCACAGGAGAGCCTATGAACAATAGAGACATACATACACTCAAAGAGGAACTAAAAAAGGCAGTGATCGGTCAGGAGTCCATGATAGAAGGTCTGATCATTGGGCTTCTTTGTGACGGACATATACTCATAGAGGGGGTTCCCGGTCTGGCAAAAACAACCACCATCAATGCCCTCTCAAAAGCACTGGGACTGGACTTCAAGCGTATACAGTTCACACCCGACCTACTGCCTTCAGACATTATCGGGGCACAGATCTACAACCCGCAGGACCACTCATTCAGCATTAAAAAAGGTCCTCTTTTTACCAACCTGCTGCTTGCAGATGAAATTAACCGTGCCCCTGCAAAAGTACAATCCGCCCTGCTTGAAGTCATGCAGGAGAGACAGGTAACCATCGCCGAAGAGACTTTCAAGATAGAGAGACCTTTTTTGGTCATGGCGACACAGAACCCCATAGAGCAGGAGGGGGTCTATGCGCTACCTGAAGCCCAACTGGACAGATTTATGATGAAACTGGTAGTGAAACACAACTCCCCGGAAGATGAGCTTGAGATCATGCGCAAAGGCGCTTCAAAAAGTTTTGGAGAAGTACAGAAGGTACTGAGCATAGAAGCCTTACACACCCTTCAGGATAAACTGGAAGAGATCCACATAGACAAAGAGCTGGAGCAGTATATCATCAGCCTTATTTCTGCTACTAGAGACCCTGCTTCATTTGCACTTGAAATACTGGCTGAAGATATTATGTTCGGGGTCTCTCCAAGGGCCTCCATTGACCTTTACAAAGCAGCCAAAGCCAAAGCCTTTTTACGCGGTAAGGACTTTGTGACCCCTGCAGACATCGGGTATGTAGTCCATGATGTACTTCGACACCGTATTGTCCTCTCTTATGAAGCAAGAGCCAAAGGGGCGAGTGCAGATGAGATCATCTCAAAGATCGTTGAGACCCTGCCGATCCCATGAACACAAACTTAAAAGCGCTTCAACTCAAAGCCAGACATCAGGTATATACCCTCTTGTCCGGTCATAATCTCTCCAAACTTCAGGGAGAAGGATATGACTTTTCTGAGTTGAGGGAGTATCAGATGGGGGATGACATCCGCAAGATCAACTGGACCATCACAGCAAAACTTGGGAAGCCTTACATCAAAGAGTTACACGCGAACCGTGAACTCTCTATTGCGGTAGCCTGCTTCATGGATGGAAGCATGTATTTTGGTACAGACAATGCAAAACAGCAAAAGCTTACGGAAACTGCCACTGTGCTAGGTTATGCTGCACATCAGAATTCAGATCTTTTCAGAGGCATAGCCTATGTTGGAGGGTCTTCTGCCAAACAACCCTCATACGCTATACCTCCGACCAAACAGATCTACCACATTGAGCAGTTTTCACAACATCTTTTTGAGTGCACTTTGTTACACAGCACACTGGATCATGAAGAGGCGATCAAAGATCTCTTTAAACGTCTGCATAAACCCTCTTTGCTTTTTATACTCTCAGATTTTCTCGAAGAGATGGACCTTTCACTTCTATCTCAAAAACATGAAGTCGTGGCCGTTGTCATTCGTGACAAAGAAGAAGAGTCTCCCAAAAAACTCTCAGAGATCACACTGAGCAACCCAAGAAACAGCATGAAACTTGATACCTATTTTGCAAAAAAGAGTATGCTGCACTACAGAGCGAAACTGGAGGCACATGATCAAAAACAAAAAGAACATTTTGCACGTTACGGGATACGTTCGCTAAAGATATTTACCGATGAAGAGGCAGTCTCAAAGCTGATACAACTGTTCGTTTATTAGACGAACAGAAGAAAAGTAAAGACGATGAAGAGTATGAAGTGAAGAAAACCTTCGAGTACATTGGTCTCCCCGTCATTAAAGTTCACCATAGAGACAAGCAGTGTCAGAGCGATCATCATTGTCTGTACAGGGGTCAATGAAAGATTCAGTTCCATACCCATAAAATAAGAGGTCACGATCACAGCAGGGATCGTCAATAGTACTGTTGCCAGTGAAGCACCCAACGCAATATTGATCACTGTTTGCATACGGTTATCCAAAGCAGCACGTACAGCAGTAATAAGCTCAGGAGCAGCAGAGATCACAGCCACACCCACAGCACCAATAGTCAATGGCAAACCAAATGTCTCCAGCGTATTGCCCATAAAAATGGACAAGACTTCAGCCAGCATACCGATGACGATAATAGAGACAACAAGGTTAATGGAATGATACCAGGCATTGATCTGGCTCTCTTCTTCACAAAGTTCACCTTCACTATAGGCACTCTCTTCCGTACTTTTGTATTCAAAGAAATACTTGTGTGAAGATAGCTGTACACGCGTAAAAATGATATAAAGCAACACAAAGACCACGACGTTGAACATCATGAATCTGTTGTGATACTCCGGATTGATAAACTCAGGCAAAACCATGGCAATACCAATGGCGACAAGCAGCATGGATAGATAGGAGTTTGAAGAGTCAACATTGTAAGGCTGCTCCCCATATTTGATACCTCCTATGATCGCTGCAAGACCCAAAAGTCCATTGATATCAAGCATCACAGCCGAATAGATCGTGTCACGTGCAAGCTCAGGATTGTGTGCATGGGTCATCATAATGACAATAATGATGATCTCAACTACCACTGCGGAAATCGTCAAAATAAGTGTACCGTAAGGCTCTCCAAACTTCTCCGCCAACTTCTCCGCATGGTGTGCTACAGACATGGCCGAATAGATGATCACAGAGAAGAGAACAGCAAATCCTATCAGATTCCCAACGGTTGTAGCGACAAGAGTATGCTCAAAAAAAGTAATACCAAAATAAGCAAGTATCGCAAGAAAGAGGCTGTACTCTTTTGAAAAATCTTTAAGCAGGTTCATTTTATTTCACCAGATCTTCATAACGCTTACCGACATTGACTTTCAATTTTCCCTCTTCTTTCATGAAGCGTTCATCTCCTGATTTAAAGGCTTTTTTGATGCGCTTGTAGAGTTTTTCCTGCTGTCTCTCTTTTTTAAGCCCTAGAGATTTGAAGAATTTTTTCACAGAGACCCATTGCTCTTCTTCCAGCTCAACACTCTCTTCTTCTATGACTTCAATGGCTTCCTGTGATTTTTTATGCTCAAGTTGATGTAGATACAGCGTACGCATTTCATGAAAAGCATCTTTAAGCAAGTCTATCTCGCCACGCAGTGTAGTGGAGATCTGTTTGTTTGACTTTTTTAAGTCCTTCACCGTGCTTTTAAGTACAGCAATCGTCTCATCTTTGGCCTCAAGCAGTGCTTTATACTCTTTTTCTGCACTTTTGGCAGAAGCGCTGGTGTTTGCTTTTGAAACTGTGGCAGTTTTAGGCTTTGATTCTGTCTGAGTGACAGGCGTTTTTTCTTCTTTAGCTCTATTGTCAACCACAATGTAAAGTTTACCATCAACATTTTTTGCTGTCAGCATACCTCTCTTGATCTTCGCATAGACAGCCTGTCTTGAAATACCAAGCTCTTTGGCATACTCTGCGGGTTTCATCAATTTTTCCATTATTTTCCCTATGTTTACAGTTTTGTAAATCATAACATAAGTTTAATGAAAGGTTGACACTTCTTACTTTTGCGTACCGTCCAATACAGGGACAAAGAGACACTGTTCTATGGTCTCTGAAGTAATACGTCCGTTTTTTTTGTAATAACGGGTAATGATGTGATAATTCTCTGCCTGCTCCACAGGGGCTAAAAGTATGCCCCCTTCAGCCAGTTGTTCAAAAAGCACTTCGGGTATCTCTTTGGCTGTAGCAGAGAATAAAATACGTTCAAAAGGTGCATACTGTTTCCAGCCTCTCTGACCGTCATCAAAACGGGTGAAGATATTGTGTATTTCGAGTTGTGAAAATTTATTTTTTGCCTCTTTAAGCAGTTCATCAATGCGTTCGATGGTAAAAACGCGACGGCAGATCTTGGATAAAATAGCTGCCTGGTAGCCGCTTCCACAGCCCACTTCAAGGACAGAATCAACCCCTTTAAGTTCAAGGTGCTGTGTCATTTTGGCAACCGTCAGAGGAGAAGAGATCCACTGGCTTGCTGCCAATGGCAGGGCATCAAGCTTGTAAGAGAGATGTTTAAATTCATTGGGAACAAAAGCTTCTCTGTCCACCGACAAAAATGCCTCTTTGACATGTTCATCCATTGGGAAAAGTGCTTCCATTTCATTTACAAGATTTTGTCTGTTTCTTGCTTTTATCATCTCTCTGTGTCCCTTGTTAACGTATTATTAGGCGAATTCTATCTAAAGAGTGATTAATCCATGACGATATAACGTCGCATTTTCTTGATTTCCCTGAAATCCACCACACCTTCAATGACTTCAGCACTGTCATCTATGACACGGTTTCCATTGGGTGAAATGATGGAAGATGAGGATGCCATATCGTCATCTGAAGAGTTTGAGAGCAGCACATAACACTGATTCATCACTGCCAGGGCAGACGAAAGTATCTCCAAATGTTTTTTACGAAGCAGACCCCATCTTGCGGGTATCAGCACAATATCAACCCCTTCTATCTGTTTCCACAACTCTTTAAATCTAAGCTCAAAACAGATCAGTATTGCATACTTGACACCCTCTATTTCAAAAGGCATGATCTTCTTTTTTTTGCCTGCATGCAAGTAAAGATCTTCATCGCCAAGTTTAAAAAGCTTGACCTTGTTCTGTCTCTGTACGATCTTATGTTTATGGATCACTACCGCCTGATTGACAAAGCCGTCCCCCTCTTCAAGAATCACTGTCAACACTAAAATCTGTTCATTGACTTCCTGCTTAAGGATTTTGAGTGCTTTTGCCGAAAACATCGCTGCAGTGCTCAAATGTTCATAATCATACGCTGTTAAAAATACTTCAGGCGCCACTATTATCTGCTTGTCATCCTGCTCTTTGATGATTGTCAAAAGTTTGTCAAGGTTTTCCTGGTAACGTTTTGCAGAGGGCAGATTCAGTACTGCCACTGACATATTTTTGGGTATCATACTAATCATTCTTTCTCCTAAAAGTCATCAAGATCTAAAGAGCCTTTTGAGTAGTTCGTCACATTTCCTTCGAAGAAATTTGTTTTCTGGTCATTAAAGTGTGAAAAGTTGTCTACCCACTTGATCGGGTGTTCCACGTTATAGAGTTTCTCCATTCCTACAGCATGCAGTCTTTTGTCTGCTAGGTATTGAATATACCGCTCTATGATCTCATCCGTCAAGCCCAGTATCTGCCCCTGCGTAATGTATGCACCCCATTCACACTCCAGTTTTACTGCCGAGCGGAACATCTCATAAACATCATCCAGTAACTCTTTGGTAAAGAGTTCAGGTCTCTCTTTTTTTGTGGCATTGATCATATTTTGGAAAAGCAGCAGGTGTGTCACTTCATCTCTCTGTATGAAACGGATCATTTGCGCTGTTCCCAGCATTTTGTCTGAACGCGCCAGTGTGTAGAGGTAAGCAAAGCCAGAGTAGAAATAGATCCCCTCAAGGATCTGATTGGCGAACATTGCTTTGACGATATTGCTGTCTGTCGGGTTGGCAGAGAGCTCTTCATAGACCTTCGCAATGGCATCATTTTTAGTCTTAAGTTTCATATCTCTTCTCCAGAGCTCATAGATCTCTTGGGAATTTGTAGAGATACTGTCTACCATCACGGCATAACTCTGTGAGTGCAATGCCTCTTCAAATGCCTGTCTTACCAAAATAAGATTGACCTCAGGAGAGGTGATGAACGGATTAAGGTTATCGATGATATTGTTGGTCTGCAGCGAATCCATAAAGATCAACTGTGCCAGGACCTTGTCATAAGCAGACTTTTCAGCATCGGTTAAATGTTTATAGTCATTAACATCTCTGGTCATGTCCACTTCTTTAGGGAACCATGTATTGTTCAGCATCATTTCCCAAAGGTTGTATGCCCACTGGTATTTAATGTCATTGAGTTCAAAGATCCCTGTCGGGTCTCCACCAAATATTTTTCTTTCACTTGTTTTTTCTTCTGAATCCGGATTATATATTTTTTTACGTATCATCTGATTGCCTTGATAATTTATTAGTAAAAACATTATACACATTTAGGCTGTTAGACTGTTTTTTGATAAGAAAAAAGTAGTAAAAGAGAAAGCGATTAGAGGTAACTTTTCAAGAAATTTTTTAAAAGGAGTTGTACCCATAAAGGGGGAGGTAGGTACAGAAACAGTGAAAAGTTACCCTGAAGACCAATCCATATACGATGGATAAGTGTCAAAAAAAAGGGAGGAGGAAGAATGACACTCTCCGATCTTCATAAGGGCATTATAGTGTTTTTGTGTGTACTGTTTGTGCAACCCAAAATTAGATTCAAACATCTTTGCTTGACTTGCTAATTTTGCTGTGCTACAGTATACCAAATAATAAAGGATCTTAAGATGCGATTTATTACGCTACTCTGTCTACTCATCTTTAGCTTGCAGGCCAAAGAGAACATTCAGTCTTTACAGTTTTCTGGTGTAAGCAGTACCTATAAAGAAAAAAAGATCTTTATTGAAAGACTCTCTCATCCTAAATGTCTCGACGTTGGTATTACACCTGAACATATTTTTGGCGGGGATCTGGCGGGGAAAGATGTCCCTGTAGAGTGTCAGAAGAGTTTTGTGACCACCTTGGGCATTATACAGCCTATCTCTTTAGGAAAAGGGATACAAACTGTGGGAGAGCTTGAAGTATTGAAATTCTTAAAACTTTTAGACACTTCTCCGGAGCGTTATGCCATCGTTGATGCACGGAAACCTGCCTGGTACAAAGAGATAAGCATTCCCCACGCGATCAACATTCCCTATACGGATATTGCTTTTGATGCCCATTTCCCGCAAGACTTCACAAAAAATCTTGCCCTGCTCAATGTGACTGCAGAAAAAGACAAACTGGATTTTTCCAAAGCAAAGCAGATCATAGTCTTTTGTAATGGAAGCTGGTGTGCACAATCTGCCCGTGCCATAGAAGAACTTTTAAAACTCGGTTATCCTGCAGAAAAACTGTTTTGGTATAGAGGAGGACTGCAAGACTGGATAGGACTAGGATTTACGACAAGCAAGCCATAATGTCCTAATAGTGGCTGAAATAAGCGTTTTTATTTTATTTTTCATACCTGAGGTTGACAAGTATCTTAAAGTGGCTTATTTCCTCTATGAACTATGTTTCTGTGTGTTTTATGGTTTTGGGTTCGTTTTCTTTTTAAGAAAGAGTGTGTAGGGTTACTGACACCCAACACACTCTTGCGAACGATCTTCCACATCTCCGGAACTCTCAGGAGACTGGGAACGTAGATAATACGTAGACTTCAACCCAAACTTCCAGGCATTCATATAGATCTCATTCAGGTACTTACCCGAAGCTTTGTCAAGCGTGATGAAGATATTCAAACTCTGCCCCTGATCTAACCATTTTTGACGGATCGCCCCCGCCTTGATAAGTACATTTTGATCAAGGTCATAGGCAGGCGTATAGTACTGCCAAGTCTCCGTAGAAAGATTAGGTGCTACCACAGGGATGAGTCCTGAAAGATTCTCTTCAAACCACTTTCTTTTATAGACAGGCTCGATCGCCTGTGTGGTCCCCGTCAAAATAGAGATAGAAGAAGTGGGTGCGATCGCCATCAGGTAACCGTTTCTCATACCATCTGTTTTTACTTTTTCTCTCAATGCCTGCCAATCATGGTTGTATCCGAAGAGTCCACCTCTGTCAACCAGTTTACACGCATTTTCATTGGCTTTGTCAATAGGGAAGATCCCCTTCGACCAGTCTGATCCTTCAAAGGTCGGGTAGGTACCTTTTTCAAGTGCCAGGTTGCTTGACTCTTTAATGATGTAGTAGGAGAATGATTCCATCACTTCATCTATTTTTGTGAAGTGCTCATGTGTTCCCCAGTCAATCCCTGCTTCAGCAAGCATTTGCGCTTCACCCATAACACCCAAACCAATGGAGCGTGACTTCTCATTGGTCTTTTTCACTTTTGCAAGCGGATAGAAATTCAAGTCGATCACATTGTCAAGCATACGTGTGGCAATAGGTACAACACGTGCCAGGTCTTCCTGCGTATTCACTTTAGATAGGTTGACAGATGCAAGGTTACATACAGCCGTGTCACCATCTGTTTTTTCTTTGTCAACAATCCAGATCTGTTTACCGTTCAGGCTGTCCAGTGCAGTCACTTTCTTTGCCGGTTTTGTAGTGCCGTTGTCAACAGTCAGCAATTCATTTTCATCATAAGATTCTATGCTACCGTCTTCAAAAGTAAACTGTGTTTTGTAGGTATTGGGTCCGGTATTTTGAAAGATCTCCGTACAAAGGTTTGTAGACCTGATGACACCCACGTGTTTGTTCGGGTTGGCTCTGTTTGCTGTATCTTTAAAAGTAAGGAAGGGATTTCCCGTCTCAAAGTAAGAACGCAGCATCTCTTTCCAGAGCCCTTTGGCCGAGACACGCTCTCTTGTGATCTCTTCTTCAGAGTTTTCAAGTTCCACATAACGTTTCTCAAATGCTTCACCATAGAGTGAAGTCAACTCAGTCACCTCAAAAGGATCAAAAAGTGTCCACATTTCATCGGCTTCCACTCTTTGCATAAAGAGGTCATTGAGCCAGATGGCAGGGAAAAGATCATGGGCTCTACGACGCTCTTCCCCCGAGTTCTTCTTCAGGTCAAGGAAATCTCTTATATCTACATGCCAAGGCTCCACATAGACGGCAATGGCACCTTTACGAGTTCCGAGCTGATCTACTGCAATGGCAACATCATTGGCTATTTTGAGGAAAGGTACGATCCCTCCTGCAGCATGTTTGTGTCCATCAATAAATGAACCCATACCACGCACCAATGACCAGTCCCAGCCGATACCGCCACCAAACTTAGAAAGCAGCGCCATCTCTTTATAGGCATCAAAGATACCTTCAATGTTGTCAGGAGTAGAGCCGATATAACAAGAGCTCAACTGGTGTCTTGGTGTTCTTGCATTGGAGAGTGTCGGCGTGGCGGCCATCACTTCAAACTTGGAGAGGACATCATAGAATTTTTTAGCCCAGGTCTGGCAGTCAAACTCATTTTGCGCCAGAAACATTGCCACACCCATAAAGAGATGCTGCGGCAACTCTATAGGTGAACCCTTTTTATCTTTTAACAAATATCTGTCATACAGTGTACGGATACCCAGGTAAGTGAACTGAAGGTCACGTTCCGGTTTCATGTAGTCATTCAGATCATCAAGGTCATATTTGTCTTTGAGTCCAAGTACCACACGTCCCTCTTTTTCAGCACGTTCAAAATGCTCACGAAGGTGGTTATAGCCTGTAAAACCTACTGCCTTGTGGTAAATATCATAAAGGAAAAGTCTTGACGCAACAAAGGTCCAGTTTGGTCTGTCAATATCTATTTTGTCCACAGCTGTTTTGATCAGTGTAGTTTGGATCTCTTCTGAAGTGATCATGTCACGAAACTGTAGTTTTGCATCAACTTCCAATTCACTTTGGCTGACGCCCTCAAGCCCTTTAACCGATGCTGATGTGTACTTTTGGATCTTCGATACATCCAAAGTCTCTACTCTACCGTTTCGTTTTACTACTCTGATCATTTCTACTCCGTTTTACGTCTTTAATGGTATGAAAAATCCCTGTCCTGAGGAAAATTATTACATTGATTTTACTCAAATAATGCTTGCAGATTTGTTAAATTCTGTATCATTTTCAGGCAATGTTTTTATAAGGAAATGTGATAATTCAAAGGAGGTTCTATAATGTACGCGCAGCGTGGGTATATCCACCCTGCACCTTTGTTTTACTTAAACACACGTGCAAATATTTTATCTACATTTTTAGTATAATAATCAAAATTGAAACACTCTCTGATCTGTGCTTCACTCAATGATTCTCTAAGTTCCTCATCTGCAAGCAAGTACTGCAGGTAGAGAGACTCGCCTTTTTCATTGGTACTTGGTTTTCCCTGCTGGATCTCTTCCCAGACTTTCATGGCATTGCGCTGTACAATTCTGTAAGCATCTTCACGGCTCACACCGGCAAGCGGGAGTTCAAGCAGTACACGTTGAGAGAAGACCAATCCACCCGTAAGATTCAGGTTCTTCATCATATTCTCAGGCATAACTGTAAGGTTTGCGATCACATTATTCATACGGTGCAGCATAAAGTCTGTAGTGATGAACGCATCAGGCAGCCAGAAACGTTCCGTTGATGAATGTGAGATATCTCTCTCGTGCCATAAAGCTACATTTTCCATAGCAGGCGTTACACAGGTTCTAATGACACGTGCAAGTCCTGTGATGTTTTCCGTAAGAATAGGGTTTCTTTTATGCGGCATGGCAGACGAACCTTTTTGCCCTTTGGCAAAGAACTCTTCTGCTTCATAGACTTCTGTTCTCTGTAAGTGTCTCACCTGTACTGCAAATTTTTCTACAGAAGAAGCTATCAGTGCCAAGGTCGTTGCCAATCTTGCATATCTGTCTCTATGTACTACCTGGTTTGAACAAGGCTCAGGCTTGAGTCCCAACTCTTCCATGGCATACTCTTCAAGCTCCAGTGGTGCATGTGCAAAGTTACCCATGGCACCGGAGATCTGTCCCACAGCGATAACCTCCATGGTCTGCTCCAGGTTTGTGAGGTGACGTGCCATTTCATCATACCAGACAGCCAAGGTCAGACCAAAGGTAATAGGCTCACCGTGAATACCGTGTGAACGCCCCACCATCAAGGTCATCTTATGTTCTTCTGCTCTTTTTTGAATAGATGCCATAAGCATCTTCGTATCAGCAATAATGATCTCCAGTGAAGCTTTCATCTGCAATGCCACACCTGTATCAACTGCGTCTGATGATGTCATACCGTAGTGGAACCATCTCGACTCTTCACCCAGACTCTCACTTACAGAGGTGTTAAACGCGATCAAATCATGTTTGGTCACTGCTTCGATCTCTTCTATTCTCTCTACAGAAAATGTTGCATTCTTCACGATCTTTTCACAGTCATCATCAGGAATGAGTCCCAGTCTGTTCCATGCTTTTACCGCAGCCTTCTCCACTTCAAGCCACGCGGCATACCGCGCATGCTGTGTCCAGTGTTGTGTCATCTCTTCTCTTGCATATCTTTCTACCATTATGAACCTTTACCATCATATTTTTATGATAGAATTCTATCCTAAAAGCAGTTACATAAGGGTTAGACATCATGCCATTTGTCAAAGAGAAATTCCATATTGAAGAAGAGACACTTGCCTTTCTCTATGTCATGTCCGCACTCAACTATACACAGGGGCAGGCCCAAAGACATATTGCCAAAGGGCGTCTGCTCATCAATGGTGAATCTATGACCTATACCGGTGCAATGATACGGGGAGAGGTAGAGATGGTCTTCTTCAGACCCAAGGGCAAAGGGATACGCCCAACCTTTCAGACCAAAGACTTCATGCTCTTTGAAAAACCCTCAGGAACACTGGTTCACCCCAACACTATGGCTACCCCCTACTCCATGCTCGATGAAGTCAGGAACACTGCCGGAGACAATGCAAACAGTACCCACAGAATTGACATGGAAACCTCAGGACTGCTGCTTGCCTCCAAACATAAAAAAGCAGAAACACTACTCAAAGGTGCTTTTGAAAGCAGATCCATCAAAAAGTCTTACCTTGCCTGGGTAGATGGAAAACTTACAGAACCTTTTAGCTCTACAGAACGCATCAAAGTAAACAAAGAGGGGTATGAGGTAAGCAAACATAAAGTCTTCATAGCTGAAGACGGCAAAGCCTCCCATACGGACTTTGTACCTTTAGAGTATGATGAAACTCTGGATGCCACTTTGCTTGCCTGCTACCCTCATACAGGTAGAACCCATCAAATACGTGTGCATTTGTTTCACGTGAAACATCCAATATTGGGAGATCCTATTTATGGTGCGACCTATGCAGCTTCAAATGATTATCTGGATATGACACAGTCAGAAGAAGAGAGACTCATTCAACATGGCGCCCCACGTTTGATGCTACATGCACAAAGCTTGACATTTACATATGGGAATAAGTTTCATATTGAAAGTCGTGAAGACTTTCGGGCTCAGAAGCGTTTGATATATGCTCCAGAGAAGCGGGTTTTCAATAGATCATAATCTTTTTTCTTTTTAATTTATGGCTTCCTGTTTTTTGAATTGAGGTGTTGCTTCTCTCGTCTATCGCCAATTTAAAACTACTTAACATCTAAACTTTTACTACTTCACTTAGCTGCTTTGGTAGCCAATAAAGCCTAAAAAAATTTAATTCTTATCTAAATATCTGAAGCACGTCAGAGACTTATGCTTTTTTCTTTTGGGTTCGTTTTCTTTTTTGCGCATTACAAAAAAGAAAAGGAATGAAAGAGAAACAATATCACAATTGAGAAAAGGGGAAACTCAAAAAAATAAAGAAAAAACCAGTCAGGTCATGAGAACTGAGGAGAAATTATTTCTCCTCATTCGAACGAGAATCATAAATAAACCAACCCACACCGATCCCGGCAACCACAATAATAAACCCTAAAAGATACAACTCCATATTAGGCATCAGAACCTCCTTCACTCTCTTGTTCTCTCAACTGCCCGCAGGCAGCAGAAATATCCAAACCTTTAGACTCACGGATCGTACAGTGCAAACCACGTGAAGTCAAAAACTCCTGGAACTTCTTCATATCTTTCTCAGACGGACGTTTGAATTCCGTACCGCCGTAAGGGTTGAAATAGATCAAGTTCACTTTGGCTTTAATACCATCAAGAAGTGAAAGAAGCTTCTTTGCCGCGGAGATGTCATCATTGACATCTTTGATGACAAGATACTCGAACATTACCCTTTTCCTGTCGTTGACAGGGAACTTTTTCACTGCAGCAATAATAGAAGCAATATTATACGCTTTGTTAATAGGCATCAACTGTTGACGCAATGCATCATCCACTGCATGTAGAGAGATGGCCAGGTTAATACCAAGCTCCATCTTCCCAAGCTTTTCTATTTTGGAAGAGAGACCTGAAGTAGAAATGGTCTGCCTGTGTGTGGCAATGGCCATACCTTCAGGATCTGCAAAGATCTTCACAGACTTTACAACGTTATCGAGGTTGTCAAGAGGCTCACCCATACCCATGTAGACGATGTTGACACGGCGGTTGGCATCTATGTTGTTGTCTTTTTTGATCATACGCAGCTGTTCGGTAATTTCACCTGCAGTCAAATTACGCATAAAACCACCCTTTGCAGTCAAACAAAAGGCACAGCCTACCTTACACCCTACCTGGGAGGAGATACAGACTGTATAGCGTTCCTGATGCTTTACAGAGCCATCTTCATGATACTCCTTGTCACGCATTAAAAGAAGTACTGCTTCAACCGTATGTCCGTCGTGAAGCTCAAAAAGATATTTACGGCTTCCGTCTATACTGTTTTGTACCGTCAGTGTATTCAAAGGTGCAAGGGTATACTCCGCATCCAGTGTCTCTCTCATCTCTTTAGGAAGGTTTTTCATCTCTTCAAAAGAGCTGGCATACTTGTGATAGATCCAGTTGTAGATCTGTTTTGCTCTAAAAGAAGGTTTGATACTTTGAGCCAATTCTTCTTTACTGTAGTCTTGTATTATTTTTTTCATATTTCTTCTTTCCTACTGCCTCTTCCCACAAATTAAGATGCAGGGTCACAGCTTTAATTTCTTTCAGAAATGCAAGCAATGCCCCTAACAAAGTTCTATTTGCTGAGGAGCTTTTCTTTTACATACTTTGTAAGTTTAGCCATTGCTTCTTTTTGATTTTTCAAAAAGTCTTCATGGGCATTCTCATCACAATAATTTGTCACCACAAAAATACCGCCTGCAGAAATACCAAAATACTGTGCCACTTTCAGTATTGCAAAAAATTCCATATTTTCTATATGAATATTTTGTGCCATGTAGTGCTTGCCGATCTCTTTGTCTGTAGTGATATAGTTTGAAGAGTTCACCAGTGTTTCACGTGAAACATCTTTAACAGAAGAGATCACATTGTCTATGGGAGAATAAGATTTTCCGGAAAAAAAAGAGTTCTCTACATTGGCTGCCGTTTTTGATTCAATAATATCAAAGATCTTCTTCTCACCGTAAGAACCTGCAGTTCCAACAAAAAGGATATAGTCCGGTTTTTTTTCCAAACACATTTTTGTTAGGTTAATAGCAACATTCAGCATACCTATGCCTACGGGCATAGCAAAATCAAACTGCTCTGTTGTGCCTGCACATATGATCATTTTAAGTCCTTACCGGGATATTTTTGTCGCTAAGATAGCGTTTTAATTCCATAATGTCAATCTCTTTAAAGTGAAAGATGGAAGCTGCAAGTGCTGCATCTGCCTCTCCCAAAGTAAATGCCTCTTCAATATGCTGCATGGTTCCTGCACCACCAGAAGCGATCACAGGGATCTTCACCAACTCCCCGATCTTTTTGTTGAGTGCATTATCAAAACCTGCTTTGGTGCCGTCTGCATCCATGGAGGTTACAAGCAATTCACCTGCACCTCTGTTGTACGCTTCTTTTGCCCAAAGCAACGCATCAATGCCTGTGTCATTTCTTCCACCGTGGGTAAAGATATGCCATTTGTCACTGCCTACCCTTTTTGCATCTATGGCAACCACGATGCACTGAGAACCGAAACGTTTGGCACCCTCTTCTATGAATTGAGGCCTTTTGATGGCAGCGGAGTTAATGCTCACCTTGTCACAGCCCACATTGAGCAGATTATAAATGTCAGAGAGTTCACGTATGCCCCCGCCCACTGTCAGAGGGATAAATACCTCTTTTGCCACCTGCTTAACCACATCTACAATGGTATCGCGTCCTTCATGGGTAGCACCGATGTCAAGAAAGGTGATCTCATCTGCACCTTCTTCGTTGTAACGGTATGCTACTTCCACAGGATCACCCGCATCACGCAAACCAACAAAATTCACACCTTTTACCACACGTCCGTTGTCTACATCAAGGCAGGGAATGATACGTTTTGCAAAATAATCCATAAAGTCGACTCTTTTCATTTATTTTTATGGTAGAATTATACAAAAATTATCCCAAATAGGGGATTAGCATCTCTTATAAAGGTAGATTATAGTATGATTATTGACGATTTGGCGGAATTTGCTTCAAAGAAATTTGGTCAGAATTTTTTAAAAAATGATCTCTACCTACACAAAATCATCCAAGCGATGCCCAATGACAACCTCAGGGTTGCAGAGATCGGGCCTGGCTTAGGTGATTTAACCAAAGAGCTTGTAAAAGCTAGAAATGTCACAGCATTTGAGGTTGATAAAAGATTATGCGAGCATCTTAGTACAGAGTTTCAGGAGCCCATCCACAAAGGGACCCTTGAACTGCATTGCGGAGATGTGCTTGAGCGTTGGGAGTCAGGAAGTCTGCTGGATGAGCCTTATCATCTGGTCGCCAACCTGCCCTATTATATTGCAACCAATATCATATTAAAAGCATTTAGAGATGAGCATTGCCGGTCAGTACTGGTGATGGTTCAAAAAGAAGTTGCCGTAAAATTTGCAGCAGAGACAAGACAAAAAGAGTTTTCAGCTCTCTCTGTACTTGCAAGCAGCGTTGGAAAAGCCACACTCTGTTTCGAGGTTGAGCCCGAAGCATTTGTACCGCCTCCAAATGTCACTTCTGCAGTGCTTTTAATAGAAAAGGACCGATCGCAAAATGATGAGAAGTTTGAAGCTTTTCTTAAAGTTGCATTCCAGCAGCCAAGAAAAAAACTCTCTAAAAATCTCATGGTTGCTTTTTCCAAAGATATTGTCAATCAAACCTTCGCAAAACTGGATCTTGATCTAAATTTGCGACCTCATGAAGCTGAGACATCTATTTATCATCACATATATAATGAATTAAAGGATACTTTAGATGGAAAGCAACAAACCAAACAACGAAAACTCTCAAAATCAAGAGCAAAAAACAGCCAACGATAATAAGCCAAGCGCTAATCCGGTAAACAGAGAGAGAAGACCAAACCCGCATCGTCAGAACAATAACACGAATAAACAGGGTAACAACAGACAAAACAATAATGCGAACAGGAACCAAAACCCGAATAAAAAGCCAAATCCGAACAAAGAAATAAACGGAAATGTGCAAGATACAGAGGTGGATGGGAACAAAAAACCAAAGCAGAATAACAGAAACAAAAACAATCAAAACCGTAACAACCAAAACAGGAACAATCCTAACCCGCAAAATAAGCAGGGTGCTAAATCCGGCAGTCAGCAGGGGAACAAAGGAAACCAGAACCGTCAAGGCGGAGGAAATAAAAACAGAGGCAGAAGAAAAAATGTCACCACTGTAAATGATACGATGAGAGCATCCATAGAGGAGAATGCGCGTGTAAAAGAAGCTACCATGAACCCATGGAAGCAGATTGACATGGCAAGTAAAGGAAAGATCCGCTTCACACCACTGGGTGGATTGGGCGAGATCGGTGGGAACATGGCTGTACTTGAAACAGAAACCACTGCCATTATTATTGATGTCGGTATGTCTTTCCCTGATGAGACTATGCACGGTGTTGATATCTTAGTTCCTGATTTCTCTTACTTGCATACATTGAAAGAGAGTGGTAAAAAAATATCTGTCATCATCACACACGGTCATGAAGACCACATTGGTGCAATGCCTTACCTCTTTAAAGAGTTGAAATTCCCTATCTATGCCACACCGCTTGCATTGGCTATGATAGAGAACAAGTTTAACGAACATGGGCTCAAAGCAGATACCAAATACTTTAACTTTGTTACCCTGCGCCAGCAGTACGAGATCGGTGATCTTAAAATAGAGTGGCTGCACAATACGCACTCTATCATCGATGCCTGTTCTCTAGCTATTGAAACACCAGCGGGTATCATCATGCATACAGCAGACTTTAAAATAGACCATACCCCTGTAGACAACTACACCATGGACCTTCGTCGTTATGCCTATTATGGTGAAAAAGGTGTACTTTGTCTCTTCTCTGACTCAACAAACTCACACAACCCAGGATTCACCAAAAGTGAAACCGTGGTTGGAAAAACATTCGACACCCTCTTTGACCTTGCAAAGGGAAGAGTGATCATGTCAACCTTCTCCTCCAACGTACACCGTATTTTCCAGGCGATGGAACGTGGGGTAAAACACGGAAGAAAGATCTGTGTGATCGGTAGATCCATGGAGCGAAACGTAGAGACCAACAGAGCACTCGGTTTTGTAGATATTGAGGACAAACACTTCATTGAAGTACATGAAGTTCCTAAATATTCTGAAAATGAGATCCTCATTGTAACCACTGGTTCACAGGGTGAAACTATGGCTGCATTGAACCGTATGGCAACCGATGAGCACAGACACATCAAACTCAAACCTTCAGACACGGTTATTATCTCTGCTTCGGCTATTCCAGGAAATGAAGCTTCTGTCTCCGGGCTCATGAACAAACTGGTTAAAGCTGGCGTGACTGTGCGTTATAGAGAATTTGCAGACATTCACGTTTCAGGACACGCAGCACAAGAGGAACAAAAACTCATCTTGAGACTGGTACAGCCTAAATTCTTCCTGCCTGTACACGGGGAGTACAACCACATTGCCAAACATGCACAAACTGCCGTGGCTTGTGGCGTAGACAAGAGAAATATCCTGCTTATGTCTGATGGTGATCAAGTAGA
The DNA here is from genome assembly GCA_015663065.1 of Sulfurovum sp. GTDB lineage: Bacteria > Campylobacterota > Campylobacteria > Campylobacterales > Sulfurovaceae > Sulfurovum. The sequence goes on along the minus strand of DQSX01000091.1, from coordinate 4,148 downwards.
GATCACACCTAAATTCATCAAAAAAGTCAAAACAGTGAAGACTGGAAAAACTTACATTGATAACCAGAACAACATGACCATTGAAGATGATGTTGTACTGGACAGACAGAAACTGGCAGAAGACGGTATTATAAATGTGGTAGCGCAGATTGCCCAAAGTACCCAGAAAGTCGTTGGTAAACCTGTTATCTCTAGCCATGGACTTGTTGCAGAAAAAGAGAGTAAAAAGTTCACAAAAGAGATCGAAGTACTGATAGAAACACTGCTTCTCAACATGAAACCCGAAGCACTCAAAAACCATAAGGATGTTGAAAACGACATTAGGAGTGTTATTCGTAAACATGTAGTAAGAACCAAAAAGAGATACCCGCTTATCATTCCTACGATCTTTATCGTATAAGTAAAGTCTTTCATGTCGGGGTATTACTCCGACATCTTTCCAGATATGTTATAATCTTCTATCAAATCACAAAGTAGCCCTATGGATCTTATTAAAATCGCACAAGAAACTTTTCAAATTGAAGCAGATGCCCTGAACAAAGCAGCGCAGCGGCTTGATCAAAATTTTTTGGATGCTATAGAACTCATTTTAAATACTCAGGGTAAGCTGATCATCACCGGTGTAGGAAAATCCGGTCTGGTCGGGGCAAAGATGTCGGCAACCTTTGCAAGTACAGGAACCTCTTCTTTCTTTTTACATCCTACGGAAGCCCTGCATGGCGACCTGGGGATGATAGGCAAAGAAGACATTCTGCTGGCGATCAGCAGCTCTGGTGAGAGTGAAGAGTTGACAAAGATCCTTCCGCATATCAAACGTTTTGATATTCCGCTTATTGGGCTGACTTCACAGGAAAATTCTTCTCTTGGCTCTTATGCGGATGTGTTTTTAGACATTTCTGTAGACAAAGAAGCCTGTCCTCTCAATATAGCACCCACCACGTCTACGACACTAACCATGGCATTGGGTGATGCCCTAGCCGTCGCACTCATGGAAAAACGAGGATTTAAAAAAGAGGATTTTGCCTCTTTTCATCCAGGTGGCTCTTTAGGTAAAAAACTTTTTGTAAAGATCAAAGATCTTATGAGAACGGATGATCTGCCAGTCATTAATGAAGAGACTACACTCAAAGAAGCTGTGGTTGTTATGAGTGAAGGGAAACTCGGAACAGTACTCATTGTCAACAAAAAGAACCAATTTACTGCACTTCTGAGTGACGGTGACCTTAGACGAGCACTGATGACAGAGGAGTTCAGCATGGATCACCTCGCAATGACCTATGCCACTAAAGGACCAAAAAGTTATAAGAATACCGAGCTTTTGGCAAGCGAAGCACTGGAGATCATAGAAAATGACCGCATACAGCTGCTGCCGATCACCAATGAGAAAGAAGAGATCATCGGGGTTTTACATATACATGACCTGATCAATGCCGGTATCAAAAGCAACGAAGCAAAGTAATTACAACAAGAAAGTAAACAGATGAGAATTAACAAATATATTTCACACAACAGCAGATACTCAAGAAGAGAAGCAGATGCACTCATAGAAGAGGGTCAGGTAAGTATAGACAAACAGATAGTCAAAGACTTTGGTTATGATGTACAAGAGGGTGACAGGGTCTTTGTAAAAGGCAAACTTATCAAAGAGAGTAAAGAGCTCACCCTCATTGTCTACAACAAACCAAAAGGGACCCTGGTCACCAAGAAAGATGACAGGGGACGTACCACTATCTATCATAAGCTGCCGGGTAAATTCAGGCACTTTGTCCCTGTGGGTAGACTCGACTATGCCTCAGAGGGTATTTTGCTTCTTACAGACTCACCCGAAGTCGCCACAGCGCTTATGGAGAGTTCTCTGGACCGTACCTACAACCTCAAAATAGACAAACCTATCTCAGCAGAGATGATCACAGCTATGAAAGAGGGTCTGATACTCGATGATGCCCGTGCCGGAGCACATGAGAAATCCAAGATCTACGCTATGGAGTTTGCACCTTTTGCAGGCTTTGAAGTAAGAAATGAAGGTAAGAACTTCTCAAAGCTTCGTGTCACCATTACGGAGGGGAAGAATCGCGAGTTAAGACGTTTCTTTGCCCATTTTGAAGCAAAAGTACTGGACTTGAAACGTGTCTCTTTCGGGGGCATAGACCTCAATAACCTGCCTACCAATAAAACACGTTATTTCACACGAAGAGAGTATGATGATGTGCACCAGTTCATGAAACGAAGAAAAGCCAATGCCCAGGCAGCTGTTTACAATGAAGCCAATGAGAAGAAACAGCTTGAAAAGAATGAACGTGAAAAAAAGTATCAGAAGAAAAAGTTTAATAAAAAAGATTGACATTTGGTAAATTTTGCACTCAAATATCGCCCTAAAACCCTCGATGAGATCATTGGTCAAAGACATATTTTAGGCGCTAATGCCGTGCTGCAAAAGCTCATTGAAACAGAAAAGCTCTCCCACACCTTCTTTTCCGGACCTCCAGGCTGTGGGAAAACCACTCTGGCACGGGTCATCGCTTCACAACTGCAAAGACCCTTTTATGAAATGAATGCTACTTCACTGAAAGTTGAAGATCTTCGCAAGATATTTAAAGAGTATAACAATGCACTGCAGAAACCTCTCATTTTCATCGATGAAGTACACCGTTTGAGTAAAAATCAGCAGGAAGTGCTGTTGCCGTTCATGGAGAACAATGCCGCTCTCATCATCGGAGCATCCACAGAGAATCCTTACTATTCTCTCACCGCAGCCATGCGTTCCCGTTCCCATCTTTACGAACTGGAAGCGATCTCTCAAGAAGAGATGTCTGCCTACTTGACACATATCATGACACTTGAAAATATTATAGCGGAAGAGGATGCACAGGCGTATCTGGTCTTCTCTTCCGGTGGTGATGTCAGAGCCATGCTGAACCTGCTTGAGAGTGCGCATGCCATAGAAGAGACCATTACACTCAAAACACTTAAACAGATACGTCCTCATGCCATGCAGGCAGGCTCTTCCGATAGTGAAAGCCATTATGAGCTCACTTCAGCCATGATCAAAAGTATCAGAGGGTCAGACATCGATGCCTCTGTTTATTATCTGGCAAGACTTATAGAGGGTGGAGAACCTGCGGAATTCATTGCCAGACGTTTGGCTATTTTGGCATCTGAAGACATAGGCAATGCCAATCCCCCTGCCCTCAATCTTGCCTCTTCTACCCTGAATATTGTCAAACATATAGGCTACCCAGAAGCAAGAATATCACTCTCCCAGCTTGTGGTCTATCTCGCCTCTTCGCCTAAATCAAATGCTGCCTATAAGGCCATAAACGCTGCACAAAAAGCCATTCAAGAGGGAGAGATACACCCTATTCCCTCTCACATTAAAACCCATGCAAAGGACTATCTCTATCCCCATGACTTTGGAGGCTGGGTAAAGCAGTCTTATCTCTCAAAACCTTTACATTTTTACGCTACCCAGCAGATAGGATTTGAAAAAACACTCTATACATGGCACGAAAAGATCATTTCGTCCGACAGTTTATTGTAACGTACCAAGCTCCTGTTTAGCCTGTTCAACAGTCATTGTTCCGGTGAAAAATCCATCTTCTACAGATTTGACACGCTCCAGAAGTTTTGCCTGTAGTGCATCACCGTTTATGCGTTCTTTCGCAAATTTTTTCATCTCATCAAAATCAGGAAAAAGTGCTACAAACTCCTCCTTCACCCTACTCTCATTCCAGGCAGCAACCTGCGTTTGAGGATCTGCACCCAAAAGATTAAGCACCGACCGCCCTACAGAGTCAACACCCTGATATTTATCATATCGATGCTCCTGCTCATAGGCATTGTTTCTATACTTTTCATCTTCTTCCTGAATATCCCCAACAAAGTTTGTAACAAAATATAAAAAACCTATACCAATAGCAACAAATACAAGAAAAGTTTTATCCATAATTTATATCCTAAATGTTTTATTATTTACTATTATACTGTATTTTGGAGAATTTAGACTGTGTTGATTAAAATTTATTGAGAGGTATATTTAGCTTTATTGAGTCTGGTGAATGTGAACCTATCCCAGAAGATGCAGAGTTCATCAATGAGGAGAAAACAGCATGAGTAATTTAAAAAACCGCATAGCAAAGTTGGAGGAAGTA
>DQSX01000176.1 GCA_015663065.1 Sulfurovum sp. | reverse complement strand
GAGGTTGCTCCTGAAGGTTTTATGGATTACAGTGCAGTGTACGCTAAACAGCAGTCAAAGAACATTTTGAAATACGCTGACAAAATCAAAAGTAGCATAGAAGAAAACCGTAAACACGCTGCGAATTCAAACTATACTAAAGTACTGGGTGAGTGTATCTCCTGCCATAATAAAATTAGAAAGTGGAAATAAAGCATTTTCACAAACTTGACACAATTTTAAGATATACTTCAAATATGAAAATAATTAGGAGAATGATATGAAAAAGAAATTAGCGGGTTTATTGGTTGCCGGTGTTGCGGTGTTTGCTTTGAGTGGTTGTGGAGGTGGGGGTGGAGATGATGGTTATATCCCACCCCCACCCGCTTATGCAGTAGATATTGATGACCTTCATTTAGGTTATGCTGTGGGTGTTTACAGCTATGATGATGGCTATAACTACAGAGCGGAGTATTGTTTTGATAATTATACTGTATATAATCGTTATGATGGTGCTGGAGCTATATTTGATCGTGGAACATTTTATACTGCAGGAACAAGGGTAATCATGCTATCACAAGACTTTACTCTCCCTTCAATGGAGCTTGATTCGTACCCTACATCACCTTATGAACTTATTGAAGGGTATAATTATGATATTCTTAATTTCTACTGGAGTAGAATAAATATTAATTACATTGAACCTATAATTTGTCCATAAATATACAAGAGTAAAATAACGTACTCAGTGTATAATATTCCCACGTAAAACGTGGGAACAAGAAAAGAACGAATCGCTTAGAGAAAAGAAACTCCGATAGAGGTATCACAGCAGGAGCTGTGATACAAGTAAATTATGTGCGTTGTTGCTACAAAATCTTTTTAAACCCTATTAAAATCTCCAAATTAACCCCAAATAATCACAATTTCGCTAAAATATCTCTAATTAATTTACAGGGGTATTGAACCTTATTTTAGGATATTTTATTATGGATATTAGACAAGCATATTTAGATTTTTTTCAGGAAAGAGGGCATCAGCTCATACCATCTTCCCCACTTGTACCGGATGATGCAACATTGATGTTTACCAACGCAGGTATGGTACAGTTCAAGAACATTTTTACGGGTGAAGCACCCATTCCTGCAACACCTCGTGCTACTTCTTCTCAAACCTGTCTGAGAGCAGGCGGAAAACACAATGACCTTGACAATGTGGGCTACACTGCACGTCACCATACTCTCTTTGAAATGCTGGGGAACTTCTCTTTTGCTGACTACTTTAAAAAAGAGGCTATAGCCTATGCCTGGGAGTTCATTACTTCTGAGAAATATTTGAACCTTCCTGTTGAGAAGATCTGGGTAACCGTGCATGATTCAGACAAAGAAGCATTTGATATGTGGAAAGAGCATATTGCTGAAGATCGCATCATTTATTTTGGAGATGCAGATAACTTTTGGCAAATGGGTGACACAGGTCCCTGTGGTCCATGTTCTGAAATCTTTTATGATCAGGGGGAAGAGCATTTTAACTCTCCTGAAGACAAAATGGGTGGAGAGGGTGACAGATTTTTAGAGATCTGGAACCTGGTCTTTATGCAGTATTTCAGAGATGAGACAGGTACCTTGACACCATTGCCAAAACCAAGCATCGATACGGGTATGGGACTTGAGAGAGTCGTTGCCATTAAAGAGGGCAAGTTGAACAACTACCACTCTTCACTCTTTATGCCGTTTTTGGACAAGATAGGGGAGCTTGTAGGGTCGCCGTATGACTTTGATGCAGACAACTCAGCGTCATACCGTGTTATTGCGGACCATCTGCGTTCTTGTTCTTTCCTGCTTGCACAGGGCATTAACTTTGACAAAGAGGGACGTGGCTATGTGTTGCGTCGTATTATGAGACGTGCCATTCGTCATGGTTATCTGCTTGGACTGCGTGAGCCGTTCATGTATAAACTGGTCGATACTCTCGTAGCACTCATGGGATCACAGTATGACTATTTAAACGCTAAAGCAGAAGCGATCAAAGCCTCGATGAAGCTGGAAGAGGAGCGTTTCTTTGATACCATTGAAGCAGGGATCAAACTCTTTTCTGAAGAGTTGAAGAATACGACAGATGTTTTCAACGGTGAAGTAGCGTTCAAACTTTATGATACCTACGGTTTCCCTCTGGATCTTACAGAAGATATGCTGCATGAAAAAGAGATAGCACTTGACATAGAAGCTTTCGATGCCAAAATGCAAGCACAAAAAGCACAGTCTAAAGCAAACTGGAAAGGGACAGGTGATGCGGCAACTACCGGTGACTTCAAAGCCTTGAAAGAGAAGTTTGGTGAGAACAGATTTGTAGGTTATGAAAAAACAGCCAACACAACAAAAGTGCTGGCACTTCTTGATGAGAACTTTAAAGAGGTTTCAACGCTGGACGGTAAAGGTTGGGTGATGCTTGAAGAGACCCCATTTTATGCAGAGTCCGGCGGGCAGTCAGGAGATCATGGTGTATTGGGAATCGCGAATTTATTCGCGTCAGCCTCGAACAAGTTCGAGGTTCCTGTAAAAGTACTCGATACAAGGAAATTCCTTGACATGAACCTCTCGGAAGTAGAAGGGAAACTTGCCATCAATGATGAGGTTGAAGCAGTGGTTTCTGATGACCGTCATGAGATAGCAAAACACCACTCAGCAACCCACTTGCTGCATGCGGCTCTCAGAGAACTGCTAGGAGACCATATCTCTCAGGCAGGTTCTATGAACGATGCTAGAAGATTGCGTTTTGACTTTTCTCATCCCAAAGCGCTGACCTCTGAAGAGTTGATAAGGGTTGAAGCCTGGGTAAACGATAAAATACTTAGAGCGCATGCCGCAGAGACAAAAGTGATGACTGTGGATGAAGCGAAGAACTCAGGAGCCATCGCTCTTTTTGGTGAAAAGTATGGTGATGAGGTACGTGTTGTGAACATCGGTGATGCCTCTGTTGAACTTTGTGGTGGTACACATGTGAACAATGCTTCTGAGATTGGTCTTTTTATGATCACTAAAGAGTCCGGTGTTTCAGCCGGAGTAAGACGTATTGAAGCTATCTGCGGACGATCTGCTGTGGAAAAGGTAAACGGATTTAGAGCAGAGATAAACCAAATCCAGGAAGAGGTGAAACACTTAAACCCTCTGGCAGGTATCGGCAAACTCAAAGAGCAGATCAAAACCATTAAAGAGGAGTTGGCAGCGGCACTCTCTTCAACAAAAAAAGAGTTGACTGCATCTGAAGTGAATGGTGTGACGGTCATCGTTGAAGAGGTGGAAGCCGGAGACATTAAAGAGCTCATCGATGAAGCCAAGAATAAGTATGAAAACCTAGCCATTATGCTTTTTCAGAAAAAAGGTGAGAAAGTGTTGCTGGCTGCGGGTGCCAAAGGTACTGCGGTAAAAGCTGGAGAGTGGATCAAATCCATAGCTCCTATTGTAGGCGGCGGTGGCGGTGGTCGTCCTGACTTTGCACAGGCAGGGGGGAAGGACCCATCTAAGATCACTACAGCACTTGAAGAGGCAAAAGTCTATCTCTCTGAAATTTTAGAGGGCGGGAACTAATATGTCTGATTTTTTTGCCAGTTATGGTCACCTGCTTGTCTTTTTGCATGTTCTCTCTGCGATCATCTGGGTAGGCGGTATGATAGCCACACGTCTGGCAGCACATCCTGTCATTGGCAGAGGTGGGGTAACTCCGGAGCAGATGTTGCAGTCTGGTGTGATGGTTGACATGCTGGAACCCAAACAGAGACTGGGGATCACCTTGCAAATTACAGGCAGACTTTTTAATCTGGTATTGCCTTTTATCGTCATACTCTTTGTTACTGGTTTGATCATGGCTATCTCTACAGGAGGTCACCATGGCGATCTAAAACCGCTCTTTTTGAGTAAAGAGATCATCTGGACGATCATGACAGTCAATTTTGGCTATATGTATATGAAGCGTGCCAAAGCATGGAAACTCTTTTCCAAAGGTGAAGTTGCGCTGGCAAAAGCACAAATGACCTGGATACCCAATGTACTGTTACCACTGAACATCGTATTGGGGCTTGTGGCACTTTGGATGGGTGTTTCTCTCAGAGGTCTGTAATGCAGATCTGTTTGTGTTCCTCTTCTGAAAGCAGAGCTTTACTTCTCAATAAGTTCGGCATTGACTTCATCCAAAAGTCTCCAGAGTATGACGAAGAGCAGATCAGCACAACCATAGCCAAAGATTTTGCCTATATTGCCTCTAAAGGCAAGATGGAAGCAGCGGTCAAAGAGTTCGGGCTTGATATACCCCTGCTTTGTGCAGACTCTGTCATTATGGCAGAAGACGGTATGATCTTACGAAAGCCTAAAGATGAAGCAGATGCAAGACGTATTTTAAAGATTCAGAGCGGTTCCAAAATCTCCATTGTCTCCTCACTGCATTTTAAGAGCAAAGACTTTTTATTGGTCGATACTTCTGCAACACAGTACCACTTTGCTCCTTTTGAAGAAGCTGATCTGGAAGCGTACCTTGCATCAGGGTTATGGAGAGGGAAAGCCGGCGGATGTATGGTAGAAGGTTTTTGTAAAAAGTATATCAAATCCGTAGAGGGGTATGAGAGTACGGCAATGGGACTGCAGGTGGAAGTGCTGCTTCCATGGATCAATGGTTTGAAAGGGTAAATGAGATGTATGAAAAAGAGTTAGAAGCACTGAAAAAAGCAGGACGTTTCAGAGACAGAAAAGTCTATGATGTAACCTTGGAAGATCTGGCTTCCAATGACTACCTGGGACTCTCCCGTAACAAAAAGCAGTTCAAAAAAGCTGTAAAAATGGTCAATGAATACACTACGGTCAGTCCAAAAGCCTCTATGCTGGTCAACGGCTACCATCCTATCCACCGTATTTTTGAAAAAACTTTGGCTGAAGCGAACGATTTTGAAGAGGGTTTGATCGTGGGTTCCGGTTTCCTTGCTAATATGGCACTCATTGAAGCACTTGTACGCAAAGGCGATATGCTCTTTATGGATGAAGAGTATCATGCTTCTGGTGTGATGGCTTCAGGACTTTTGGGTGAGAGGGTAGTGACCTTTGTACATAATGATGTCGATGACCTCAGGGAGAAACTCGAAGCACATCCGGCACACAGGCAGATCATCGCGGTAGAAGGGGTTTACTCTATGGGCGGGGATCTTTGCAGCAAAGAGATCTTCTATCTTGCCAATGAAGTCGAAGCGTTGCTCATCGTAGATGAAGCGCACTCTGCAGGAGTTCTGGGTGAAAACCTGCTGGGTATCTTTGAACACTACGGCATAGGCATCAATGAGAGACATATTAAAATGGGTACTTTGGGTAAAGCGTACGGCTCTTATGGTGCGTATATTCTGGCTTCTGAAACTATCATCTCTTTTTTGGAGAACAGAGCCAAACCGGTGATTTACTCTACCGCACCTTCGGTATTTGACACGGCACTCGCACAGGTTAATTTTGACTACATACAAAAAAATGCAAAAGCACTAAGGAAAAAAATAGCCAAAAGACAAGCGGTGGTGAAAAAGGTGATGGGTGTAGAGACAGAGAGTCTTATTTTGCCTATAGAGGTAGAGAGTAATGACTTTGCCCTCTTTATGCAAAAAGGTTTAATGTCACAGAACTATCTTGTGGGTGCCATACGTCAACCTACTGTCTCCAAGCCCATACTGCGTGTGATCCTAAACCTTTCAGTCTCTACGAAAAAACTGCATCATGCATTGGCGCTAATCAAGCATAACACGGTACAATAATATACTACATATCAAAGGTTGATGACAGTGTTTGGCTCTCTTATAAAAGGTTCTATCATATTGACAATGTTATTTGCGGCAGCACTGCTTGCAGCATTTATCTATGCCTATGAAGAGGTCTCACTGGATGCAGACAAACTCATTAACTACAAGCCCCAGACCTCTTCTGTGATCCTGGACAGAAATGGTGAAAAACTGGCGTATATTTTTAAAAAACAGCACCGTCTCTATGCAAACTATGATGAAATTCCGGGACACTTGGTTGAAGGCCTTGTGGCTATGGAAGATACCCGATTCTTTGAACATAACGGTGTGAACCCTGATGCCATTATCAGAGCGGGGATCAAAGACATTAAAGCAGGTAAATTCGTGGAAGGGGGGTCTACCCTGACACAGCAGCTCATTAAGAACAAGATCCTCTCAAATGAAAAAAAACTTGCCCGTAAGATCAAAGAGGCGATCCTTGCGATAAAGATCGAATATGTATTGAGTAAAGAGGAGATCATTGAGCGTTATCTTAATGAGATATCGTATGGGAATAACTACTTTGGTGTCAAGACTGCTGCGAATGGCTATTTTCACAAAGAGTTAAGTGAACTGACACTCAAAGAGTGTGCTATTTTGGTCGCACTGCCCAATGCACCGAGTTATTACAACCCGCTCAAACACTATAAACGTGCACTGAATCGTGCCAACAATGTACTCTACAGAATGAAAAGCCTTGGATGGCTCACTGAGAGCAGCTATCTGCAGGCGGTCAAAGAGTCTCCCAAAGTTTATAAAAGTTCACTGACACAAAATATTGCCCCTTATGTGGTAGATGAAGTGTTACGGCGCTATAAGGGAAGACTGGGTGATGTACGTACCGGTGGATATACGATCTATACGACCATCGATATGAAACAGCAGGAGATCGCAAGGGATGCAGTGAATTTTGCTCATAAAAAGGCATTGAAAAAGTTTAAAGAAGATCCTGCAAAATCAACATTGAATGCTGCGCTTGTTTCTGTGGAAAGTGCAACGGGAGATGTGCTTGCCATGGTAGGCGGTGTAGACTACAAAAAGTCTGCTTTTAACAGAGCAACACAGTCAGAGAGACAACCCGGTTCAGCATTTAAGCCCTTTATTTACCAGACAGCCCTGGATATGGGTTACAATCCTGCCTCTCCGCTTACGGACCTTGCACGTACCTTCCACTACTACGCTAACGGCAAACCAAAAGTATGGGCCCCGAAGAATTATGAACGAAACTTCAAAGGATTTATGCCGTTAAGAGAAGCATTGGTACACTCACGAAACCTTGCAACGATCAACCTGGTCTCCGATCTTGGTGTGAGTACTATACGAAAAAGGCTGGCTTTCCTGGATGTGCCCCACATTCCAAGAGATATGTCCATAGCTTTGGGTAATCTTGGCTTGAGTCCTATGAAAATGGCACAGATCTTTTCTGTATTTGCCAACAAAGGGCACATGATAGAACCGCGTATCGTTTCAAAGATCATTTCAAGAGAGGGTGCCGTACTTTACGAGACCCGTCCAAAAGAGATAGAGAATTTTTCTACCCCTGAACAGACTTACATAATGACAGACATCCTCAAAGATGTGATCAAAAGAGGTACAGGTAAAAATGCACGTGTAGAGGGCATTGAACTTGCAGGAAAAACAGGAACGACCAATAAAAATGTAGATGCATGGTTCTGCGGATACTCTCCGACCATAGAGACCATTGTATGGTTTGGAAGAGACAACAATAGACCTATAGGACGAAATGCCACGGGAGGTGCCATTGCTGCTCCGGCATTCGCCTACTACTATAAACACCTTTTAAAGCTCTACCCGGAGACAAAGCGTGCATTTGATATTCCCGAAGGTGTATTCAAAGGTACGTATGAGGGAAAATCAGAACTCTACACCAAAGACTCGCCTTTACCTGACAGTAAAATGAAGAAGAATGATCCCTTTATGCAAACCACAGAAGATGCTGATGACGGCTATGCAGTGGATGATGACTATATTATAGACGATGGGGATGATATACGTCCTGAAGAAGATATCGGAATGGCGGAGACGATCAATATTGATGAAGACCCCAATGAGATTATAGACGATTCAGATCCTCTGCATCCCAATAAAAATGCCCCGGATGTCCCTGTCTCCAATGACTCGGGTACGATGTTTTAAGTAAAGGAAAAGAGATGCACAATTTTGCTCCGGAAATTATGATCATGACTATTTTAAGTCTGGTGGTCTTTTCAGATGCGCTTGCCAGCAGACTGAAAATACCTTCAGTCTTTTTACTTCTAGCAGGCTCTTACATTATTTACACCTACTTTAAAGATGCTGTACCCATAGACCTGCCGCAGCATTTTGATACGATCATCCTCTTTTGTATCCCGCTTATTTTTATGGGAGATGCTTTGCATTTGCATTTTTCAGACATTAAGAAACATGGCTGGAGTATTTTTTACCTGGCAGTAGTAGCGGTGGCCCTTTCTATTACGGTAGGTGCAAGCCTGCATCATTTTGATGTCTTTTCCGGTTTGACTCTTGGTGCGTATGTGTCACTTTTTGCCATTAACATGGCAACCGATGCCGTCTCAGTACAATCTGTACTCTCCAGGTTTAAAGGCATAGATCACGACATTAAAGTACTCATTGAAGGGGAATCTTTGGGTAACGATGCCACGGCGGTCATTGCTTTTTTCTTCATTGGGCTTCCCTGGATGATATCTGGAGAGATAGATGCCGGGCACGCAGCACTGGATGCCCTGCGTGTCTTTGTGGTTAGCCTCGGTATTGGTTTGGTGTTGGGCTATGCTTTTTATATGTTAATGAAACTCTTTTCAGACAAAAGAGGAGAGCTCTTTACTTTTATCATAGAGGGCTATGCTGCGTATGTACTGGCAGAAGAGATGCATGTTTCTGGTATCTTGACACTTATTACGGCGATCATCGCTACCAAAGCCTGGATCGATATGGACATTGAAGCTTCCTGTTCTTTGCAAGAGAGACCCAAAAAGAGAAGCTTTTTACGGAAAATACGTTTTGAATCTGTTTGTGCAACGACCAATGAGAGGCTGGAATACATTTATGAGATGGCAAAAGAGTTTGGGTATATCGCGGCAGTCATGATCTTTTTTGTTTTGGCAGAGATGGTCAATTTTGACAAGCTTTGGAACTACAGGTTTGAGATACTGCTGATGTTTGGTATCACGACACTCATACGTGCATTCTCCATGGCAAAATTTGCATTTTTCGGGAAGACGATAGACTCCATTAAGCCAGTCGGTTTTGAGGGCTGGTTTATTTTGACCTTCTCTGGAATGAAAGGGGCACTCTCCATCATTCTGGTACATATGATACCCGAAACGTATGAACATAAAGAGCTTTTTGAAGCAGTCACCACGGGTGTGGTGATCTTGTCTATTTTTGTCTACGGGACAATATTGTGGAGCTACTTTACCTTCTTTAAAAAAGAGGAAGAGAAAAAACTTTTTTAAAGATCATACCCGATAACACAGGCTTTGTCACCTTGTGCTGACTCGAGGTCAATAATATTTTTATTGTCACCAATATCTAGCCACTCGGAGAGAGACTCTGTTGCACATACGGCATTTGGGTCAGTAGCATCTCCTGTTGGTTTACCATAGGTAGAACAGTTGACTCCAATTTCTGTGACCAGAGTTTCTGCATTTTCGTAATTTTTCATATCTGCCAATCCCTGCTTTATTGCAATACAGGCAGTACGGCTAACATCATTGATGATCAAAACACGCTCTTTTCCTTGGATGGTCTCTGTCGTGACATCTCCACTGATAGTTCCATTCACCGCATCATTAATCGCATCATCCACTGCAGAACATCCTGAAAATAGTAGGGAAGCCAGTAGTATGTAAGTTGTCTTTGTCATTTGTCTATTCCTTGTTTTAAAAGATGTATTATATCAGTATGAGAGTGAGAAGGAGTTAATAAGAAAGTATGAAAGTTTTAGGGTAATAAGAGACAGGAGAAGGCTCCCGGGAGAAAAAACCGGGAAAGGGGGAGGTTAGCAAGAGTAAGTAGAAGAGAATTCAAACGCTGTTGGTCTTCCTTCGTCCGGCCATACCTGTCTTTCAAACTGATAGTGTTGGTATACATCAATGAAATCTTGAGTAAATACCGGCTTAAGGAAGTCATTGTCAGCTACAAGACCTTCAAGTGCTTCTCTCAGTGTGTGAGGCATTTGAGGAATGTTCTTCTCTCTGATCTCATCAAGCGTAAGTTCAAAGAGGTCTTCATTCATTGGACCTACCGGGATATCTTTGTTTTTGATACCGTCAAGTCCAGCCATCATAAGTACTGCGAAACAGAGGTATGGGTTGGCTGTCGAGTCTGGGAATCTTGTCTCAATTCTTGTAGCCATCTCACCTGCACCGTAAGGAATACGACACGCAGCAGAACGGTTTTGGCTTGAGTAAGTCAAGATACTTGGTGCTTCAAACCCAGGAATAAGTCTCTTATAAGAGTTTGTGCTCGGGTTTGTAAATGCAGATACTGCAGTAGCATGTCTAAAGATACCGCCAAGGTAGTTAAGTGCAGTATCAGAAAGGTTTGCATAAGCACCTTCTTTATAGAAAAGGTTTTTACCATCTTTCCAGATAGACTGGTGTACGTGCATACCGTTACCATTGTCACCATAAAGTGGTTTTGGCATAAATGTTGCAGATTTACCGTTAAGATGTGCAACCATTTTTACTACATACTTATACTTTTGAACGTTATCGGCAGCTTCGATCATGTTACCAAATTTGATACCGATCTCACCTTGTGCCTGAGCAACTTCATGGTGGCCAAGCATGACTGTCAAACCTACTTCTTCAAGAAGCAGCATCATTTCAGCTCTAAGATCGACCATAGTATCTGTTGGCATTGTTGGAAAGTACCCACCTTTTGTTCTAGGTCTGTGACCCATGTTACCCATATCACCATAAGAAGTATCGTCATTCCACTCACCCTCTTCAGAGTCAACTCTGTACCCAGACTGGTTGATACCTGTCCAGATCTGTACATCATCAAAGATGAAAAATTCATTTTCAGGACCGAAGAACGCTTCATCACCTATGTTTTGTTCTTCCATGTGTTTTAGTGTTTTTTTAGCGATGGATCTTGGACATTTTGCATAAAGTTCATCTTTGTAAATGTCATAAACATCACAAATAACGATAACAGTTGAGTCTGCTGTGAACGGGTCCATAAATGCAGTCTCAATGTCTGCTTTTAGGATCATGTCAGATTCATTGATCGGTTGCCACGCTTCGATGGAAGAACCGTCAAATGGAATACCTGCCTCCAGCATACCGTCATCTACAGCAGATGCTCTGTATGAAATGTGGTGCCATGCTCCTTTAATGTCTGTAAATCTAAAGTCTATGAACTCTACTTCATTCTCTTCGCAGTATTTGTTGAACTCTGCAATGTTGTTAACGAACTTACCCATGTGTAACACTCCTAAATTAAATTTTTATAACCATCATTATAGCGACTAATAACTAATGATTGGTCAATGACTCTGCTTAAAAAGTAATCAATTGCTTATCTCTGCCTTTAAAGGTAACAGCTTTTGTGTATCCGACCTTTTTTGCAAGTTCTGTGGTTTTTTCATAACCAAAACCAACCTGATCAACAGCATGAGCATCAGAAGAGAAGGTGATGGGGATCTCCAGTTCGTAAGCCACTTCGAGAAGTGCAGGAGAGGGGTAGATCTCTTTTATCGGTTTTCTGAGTCCTGCAGCATTGAGTTCAAGCACCATACCGGATGTTTTAATCGCTTTGAGTACATTTTCAGCCAAGATCCTCACGTCAGTTTTAGGCATATACTTAAAGACTTTTATGAGGTCAAGGTGTCCCACAATGTCAAATTTCCCCATCTTCACCATGGCTTTTGTGGCTTCAAAATATGCTTTCCAGATCTCGTCAATGTCTTTGTTTTTCCATCCGCCTATGAATTCAGGGTTGTCAAAACTCCATTTATCTATGAAGTGTACCGAGCCTATGAGGTAGTCAACATCTGCATTTAAAACTCTTTCGTCCATGTGTCCGGGAAGGTAGTCCACTTCATAACCAAGCAGTATCTCTATGTCGTTTTTGTACTTCTCTTTTGCTCTGAGTATATCAGAGACATACGCATCCATATCACAAAAAGGCAGGCGGTACTTTTCATCGAAGTCCATGGGCGCGTGCTCAGAAAAGCCGTAAACATCAATGCCAAGTGCTATGGCTCTTTGAATGTACTCATCTATGGTACCTTCAGCGTGGTTACATCTTGTGGTGTGGTTGTGTAAGTCTATGCGTGTTGTTTTCATAAAGTGATTTTAGCATAAAAAATTATTTATAGTATAATCGTTGTAATCCTGCAGTACAGTGATAATACTCACTAAATCCTCATTTCTATTTACAATATCTTCAATTTTGGCTATCTAGTCAAGTATGTTGATAAATACTTGCATGGCAAAGGAGAGTGTATGAAGTTCACACTCCAGATCTTTAAACAAAACATCAATAGTTTTAGGTTCATTGCTTATAAAAATTGATGTCAAGTACAATAAGATAGCATCTGTCAACGATAGTAATTAAGGAGGTTTCAGATAGAATCTATTGATTATTTAGGTGCGAAAGTTAAGAAAAATTCATAATAAAAGAGAAAATAAATGCAAAATCTTAAAAAATTAGTAAACACAGCAGGCATACTTGCATTAAGTCTACTGCCTATGGGCTTACAGGCAGAAGAAAAAAGTATGGAAGAGTTAAGTCAGGAGTTGGCCAATCCTTTGGCTCAAATATGGAACCTTTCGTTTCAGTATAATCATACGAAGATAAAAGGTGATTCTGTCGACGGAACTCAAACCATTGATACCGGGCTTTTTCAGCCTGTACTCCCCATTCCATTAGAGGGTGGATATACAGCATTCGCACGTCCGGTCGTTACCTATATTAAAGGACCAACCGGCATTGGGATCACAGGTGGAACACCGGTAAATCCCATAGGTGTAGGTTTAAATGAAACTTCCCAGTTTGGTGACTTGATCTTGCCAATGGGTGTTGGTGTTGTCAATAAACTTGGTTGGTCCTGGGGTGCTGGTGCAACTTTCATCTTCCCAACATCAAACAATGATCTTTTGGGTTCACATCAGTATCAGGCAGGTCCAACAGCTTTAGCACTTTGGGCAAATGAAGACTGGACCATCGGAACACATATTCAGCATTGGTGGGGCTTTAAAGATGATGGAAAATCAAATGACAATCCCATTATTAAAGCCGCGCACGATAAAAAATTGAATCATACAGATATGCAGTACTTCATCGTCCGAAACCTTCCTGATGCATGGCAACTTCGTGCTTCTCCACATATTACCTATGATTGGGAAGCAAAAAAAGATAACAAATTGACGCTGCCTATAGCCATAGG
>DQSX01000111.1 GCA_015663065.1 Sulfurovum sp. | reverse complement strand
GTAACATTGGCTGAAGGTCAAGCAGTTACATTTGAAGTTGGTGAAGGTCAAAAAGGCCCACAAGCTGAAAACGTAACACCACTCTAGCAGTGAACTGCAGGCATCTCGCCTGCATATTTAATTTCCTCTATTTTTCTCTCTTTCAACATTTTTATAGTCATACATAAGGACAATTATACCTTATTTGCTGCGGTTTGTCTCTTGAAACTCTGAGAGATATGTTTCATTCTTTTTTTGAAGATAATCGTAAATGGCTTTGACCTCTTCATCGGTCAGGTAGTAACGGGGCATGATCTTGTGATAACTGTTCAAGCTCTGGATCATTTGGGAAAGCGTCTCCTTGCGTATATCTGTTCCTCTTATCGCTTTTTTACCCTCTTTGTCTTTGTATTCAACGATCACTCTACCCTCACCACTCTGACCATGGCACTGCGCACAGCTTACACCCCGTGGATTGCTGTACAACATCTCCCCATACTCATAATGGGAAATAAAATCTTCATTGGCAGACAACAATAGCGGCAATAAAAGTAATAGACGTTTCATCTCGAGAGCTTCCCTAAACTATTTTTGATATAATACATTAAAAATTATAAGAGGGACTCTATGCGACTCATCGATGGTAAAAGCTTAGCCAATAAAGTACAAACTTCTGTAGCTTCCGAAGTAGCACAACTCAAGCAGGAAAAGAACATAGTTCCCGGACTGGCGGTCATTCTCATAGGTGACGACCCTGCCTCCCATGCCTATGTGAAAATGAAAGCCAAAGCCTGCGAAAAGGTCGGTTTTTACTCCATTACCCACAACATGCCAGACACTATTTCTCAAGAAGAGATCATCGCTACAATAGAGATGATGAATAGCAATCCCCGTATTGACGGTATTTTGGTACAACTGCCTCTGCCAAAACATGTTGATACAGACAAGATACTGGAAGTAATAGACCCTAAAAAAGATGTAGACGGTTTTCATGCCTACAACGTAGGTCGTCTGGTCACCAACCTTGACTCTTTTGTTGCCTGTACACCATTGGGTGTCATGAAAATGTTTGAAGAGTACAACA
Source organism: Sulfurovum sp. (assembly GCA_015663065.1). GTDB lineage: Bacteria > Campylobacterota > Campylobacteria > Campylobacterales > Sulfurovaceae > Sulfurovum. Next base: position 1,197 of record DQSX01000111.1, on the reverse strand, counting down.
TTGATCTTGAAGGTAAAGATGTCTGTGTGGTGGGTGCGTCTAACATTGTAGGTAAACCTATGGCTTCTTTGCTTCTCAATGCCAATGCAACCGTTACGGTGACACACATTTTCACCAAAGATCTCAAGTCACATACTTCCAAGGCAGACATTGTTGTGGTCGGTGTGGGTGTTCCAGGACTCATTAAAGAAGATATGGTGAAAGAGGGTGCCGTTGTCATTGACATTGGTATCAACCGTATAGAAGACGGCTCTTTGGTGGGAGATGTAGACTTTAAAAATGTCTCCAAGAAATGTTCCTACATTACACCTGTACCCGGCGGTGTAGGACCCATGACCATTGCGATGCTCCTCTCCAATACACTCAAATCAGCGAAACAAAGGGCATAAGTGAAGAAGTTTTTATCCGCACTCTACAGGTTTTCAAGTTCATGGACAGGAACAGTCATCATTGTTCTTTTTCTCATCTTCTTTGTGGCACAGTCTTTTGTTATCCCATCAGGGTCTATGAAAAGAACACAGCTCATCGGTGACTTCCTTTTTGCCAAAAAATTCTCTTACGGTATCCCTACCCCGCATTTGCCATGGCTGGAAATACCGCTTTTGCCAGATTTTAATAATAACGGGCACCTTATAGAAGGTCCACGTCCTCAAAGAGAAGACATCGTCATTTTCCGTTACCCGAAAAACCAAAAAATACATTATGTGAAACGTTGTGTGGCTGTAGGCGGAGATGAGCTGATCTATGCTGATAAAAAGCTTCTTATACACTTTCACGAGGGGGATGCGTATATTAAAAAAACCTATGCGGCAGACAAGATAGTCGCTCTTCGGGGAAAACTCTGGGTAGAGAACCCTTATATGGGAAAATATCCGGGCATTCAGTATGAACCCGAAGGTCATCCTATCTTTGAAGCCCTGCTCCAATACTACTCTTACAACAAAGAGATAGATATGACACCGATCATGGTCAAGGAACTGAAAGCACCTGTCTATGAACTTGGGTCCAAGGTGATCAATGCCCTCTATACAAAAGTAGAAGAGGACCACTTTTATATGGTGGGAGACAACCGTGACAACTCCAATGACAGCCGTTTCTGGGGTTCAGTACCCTACAGACTCATTGTCGGGAAACCCTGGCTAATCTATATGAGTCTGGAGCACCGCTCTTATGACAAAGTCTACAGAGGTGAAAACG
>DQSX01000174.1 GCA_015663065.1 Sulfurovum sp. | reverse complement strand
CACAATGGAGGTAAACATGAAACGAGAACTGATCGTACTTGCATATTTGGCAGGTACACTGGCATATGGCGGAACGGTAGATGACTACATACAGAGCCTTGCTGCACAGGCAAAAAAGCAGAATCCTTCATTTGACGGATTCAGTGCCAAGAGAGGCAAAAATATCTACTTCTCCAAACATATTGGCAAAAGAGGCAAAGAGATCTCATGTGCAAGCTGCCATACGAATGATCCCAAACAGCCTGGTGAGAATATCTTTACAGGTAAAAAGATCAAACCACTCTCCCCATCGGTCAATCCCAAACGGTTCACTGATGTAAAAAAGATAAAAAAATGGCTTAGACGCAATTTCAAAGATGTCTACAGACGTGAAGGTAGCGCCACGGAAAAAGGCGATATCCTTCTTTTTATGCGATCAAACTAAAAAAATATATAACAGGAGTCAATCATGAAAACAATCATTACAATCATCACAACAGCCTTTCTCATAGGAACCGTTACACTCTATGGAGACGGTGACAGAAAGAAGAAACAACCCTATATGCCCGAGACAGGCAAAGCTGCCGAACTCTACAAAACAGAGTGCGGTGCCTGTCACATGGCTTATCAGCCGGAATTTCTTCCCAAACGTTCATGGGAGAAGATGATGCGTACACTTTCAGAGCACTTCGATACCGATGCAACACTTGATAGAGAGGAGTACCGTACGATACAAGCATACCTCTTGCGAAATGCATCCGATGCCAAAGCAGTATATGGTGACACAGGAAAGATCGCACGCAGTATCAGGGCTGAGCAAACCCCTTTGCGTATCAGCCAAACGCGCTACTTCAAAAAAGAGCACAGAGAGATACCGCAACGGCTGATCGTACAAAAAGAGGTAAGGAGCATCGCCAACTGTACCACCTGCCATACCAAAGCCGAAAAAGGTGACTACAGTGAACGTGCTATCTTCATACCCAACTACGGGAAATGGGATGATTAGGGGGTGAGATATGAGAACCTATATCTGGACACTTCCCACACGCATCTTCCACTGGATGCTTGTACTCTACATACTGTTCATGTTTATCACTTCCGAAGAGGAGAACCTGCTTGACTACCATGCCGCATTCGGTTACGGTGTCTTGGTCCTGATACTCTTCAGGCTCTTATGGGGTGTCATGGGGCCACGATACAGCCGATTTTCCCAATGGCCTCTCTCCTTGGAAGAGGCGATCGGTTTTATGCGTTCACTCCCCAATCCCCAAAAGTACTACCCCGGACACAATCCGGCTGCCTCCTTTGTAATGCTTGGGATTATACTTGTCATACTCCTAAGTGTTCTTAGCGGTGTATTTACTTACGGTATACAGGAGGGAAGAGGCCTGTTCTCATGGCTTAACAGCACATTTTTTAAAGAGATGGAGCTTTTTGAGGAGATACATGAGTTCTTTTCAACACTGCTGCTGCTGCTTATCACTGCTCACCTTGGAGGTGTTGCCGCCGATCGCATCATGCACAAAGAGAGTGGTACCCTCTACTCCATATTTGGTGGATACAAACAGATAGATGCCCCTCCTGCAAAGCTTACGGGAGTGCAAAAAGCCGTAGCATGGCTCTTTCTTCTAAGCGCCTTGGTTGTACCGTTTTATCTGCTCTTGTCGGATACACCTTTGACACAAAGCCGATACAGTGCAGTCCACTATGAAAAGGAACATCAACTCTTTGTCGAGGAGTGCGCATCGTGCCATACGCTCTATGCCCCCTATCTGCTGCCAAAACGCTCATGGAAGAAGCTCATGGCGAACCTTGCGGATCACTTCGGAGATGACGCTTCACTTGATGAGACGGACAGACGCTCTGTTGAAGCCTATCTGCTGGCAAACAGTGCAGAGAGCTCCACCAAAGAGGCGGCCCACTATATCCTGAATTCTGTTAAGAACATAAAAAAGGATATAATAGCCATAAGTGAATCACCCTATTGGCGTGATAAGCACGCTTCGCTTGACAAGGCGCTGTTTGACTCTCCAAAGGTAAAGAGCAAAGCCAACTGCAAAGCGTGTCACCGCCGATTTGAAAACGGTATCATAGAAGATGCGCTGATATCACTACCCAAAGGAGTCTAAAATGCGTATGTTGTTTGCGGCAATGCTCTTTTCCAGTCTGCTTTTTTGTGATCATGATGCGTATGAGTATAATGAAGAGGAAAGAAAGAGTATCCACATGCCTTACGATATGCACTACCTTGACCTCTCATCAAAGCAGCAAAAGGAGATACGCCATCTGCTTGCATCAAGCAGAGAGAGACGCAAAAACCTGCACAAAAGAACTGAAGCGCTTGAACGCTCCCTCTCGGCACTCTTTGATCAGAAGTATTTTGACAAACAGGCATTCATTGAGCGCCAGCTTCAACTTAAAAAAGAGGCATTGCAGATCGAAGCAGATCTTCTCGAAGGGATACACAGCATTCTGACCAAGAAACAGCGCAAAAAATTTGTACACTATCTCAAGGAGTGGGAAATTGACTAAAAGCGTACTCCTCATCGAAGATGACCTGCAAATGCAGGAGCTCATCTGCAGTTATCTGAAAGATTTCGGTTATGCAACCAAAGCGTTTTCCAACCCCAAAGAGGCACTTGAACACTTCTATGCGAACCCAGAAGCCTACGATATAGTGATCCTTGATCTGATGCTGCCGCACATGGATGGTTTCGATGTCTGCAAAAAGATCAAAGCCTGCCATGACACACCCGTCATCATCTCCTCGGCACGTGGAGATATCGGCAACAAGATACACGGTTATGAACTCGGAATCGACGACTATCTTGCAAAACCTTATGAGCCAAGAGAGCTTATTTTACGCATAGAAGCCGTATTGCGGAGGCTTGGACGTACGGAGAAGTTCACTGTTGGTGACATTTCCGTAGATACAAGAAACAAAGAGGTGAGTGTAGAGGGGTATAGTGTCTCTTTGACCAAAGTGGAAATGGATATCTTTCTCTATCTGCTTCAGGAACGAGGCCATGCCGTCTCCAGAGAGCAGCTGACCGCAGCCGCCTCTTTACCGCCTGAGACCAAGAACAGGACGATAGATATGCACATCAGCAACATACGGCATAAGATAGGCGATGATCCGAAACATCCCAAATATATCCGCTCACTCTGGGGGATAGGTTACAAATTTATAGGATAATATCATGTCCATACGTACGAAGATCACCCTGCTTTTTCTCACAAGTCTTCTGCTTATGAGCGGTATGACCTACTGGGTACAGACACAGACTACACAGAAAAACCGTACCATTCTCACAGAGAGGTATCTGCGTGCAGCCAAAACACTCCTCTCCCCCGTCATCAAAGGCGACAACCACAAACTCGAAGCCGAGCTTGACGAGTTAGGAATGCAGCAGGTAGAGATCAGGAAGGATACCCGGGCAGCCTCTATACTCTACCGTCAACCGCTCAGCTACGGCGAGATCGTGATCTTTGCGGTACAGGGGAATATCTACCTCTCTCTTACCTATCTTGATGAAACGCTTACACTCTATGATACGCTTCAGCAGGAGAGCCGACAGGAACAACATATTACCTATCTCTTCTTTGCTCTGGATATCGGGCTGCTTCTGCTCATTTACCTTTTGGTTCTCACCATACTCTCACCACTGAAGCATCTCAGTCGGACAATGAAGTATTTCAGCTACGGCGATCTGGATGTCCGCTCAAAACTGACCGGAAAAGATGAAATAGCCGAACTCTCAGAAAGCTTTAACTTGATGGCCAAAAGACTGCAACATGCACTCAATGCCAAAGAGGAGCTGCTTCGGGAAGTGGGACATGAGCTTAAAACCCCTATCGCAAAAGGTAAATTCGCCCTTGAAGGCATAAACGAAAGCTGCTCCAAAACAGTCATTAAAGAGGCATTTAACGATCTCGATACCCTCACCTCTGCCATATTGCATCAAAAGCGCATCGATGAGGAGAAGATGTATATAGAGAAATTCAAAGCTTCCACACTCATTACACGGACACTCTCCAAACTCACCCTTAATGAAGAAGATGTCCATATTGTCATAGAGGATTTTGAGATCTCGGCAGATCTGCACTATATGAGCATGGCCCTGAAGAATCTTGTAGAGAATGCTCTTAAATATACCCATACCCTGCCCATAGAGATCAGAGCCTCCGATACCTGCATCCATATCATCAGCTGTGCCGAAGCACTTGATAGACCGCTGGCATACTATACACAACCCTTTACACGGGCTGCAAGCGATAAAAAAGGCTATGGACTGGGACT
>DQSX01000140.1 GCA_015663065.1 Sulfurovum sp. | reverse complement strand
GAGTAAAAGACTTTAGAGGAACACCTAGAAAAGGTTTTGACGGACGCGGTAACTATAACTTCGGTCTTCAAGAGCAATTGATGTTCCCAGAAGTTGAGTTCGATAAAGTAATTAAAACACATGGTATGAATATTACTATTGTTACAAGTACTGAAGATGACAAAGAGGCATTTACACTTCTTGAGAAGTTGGGAATGCCTTTTGCAAAAGGGAGAAACTAATGGCTAAGAAATCAATGATCGCTAAGCAGAAGAGAAAAGCAAAGTTCTCTACTCAGGCATATACAAGATGTAACATTTGTGGTAGACCTCACTCAGTATACAGAGACTTTGGACTTTGTCGTGTGTGTTTAAGAAAAATGGCTAACGAGGGAATGATCCCTGGTATGCGTAAAGCAAGCTGGTAAGGAGAAGAACTAGATGATGACAGATATAATTGCAGATTCTCTTACTCGTATAAGAAATGCTGCGCAAAGAAAACTAGACGTTACAACTCTTCTTCACTCAAACATGATTGAAGCAACCGTATCTATTTTGGTAGATAAAGGTTACCTTGAGAGTTATAAAGTGAAAGAAGACGGAAACAAAAAGACAATTAAAGTGGTTCTTAAATATGACGACAATGAAAAAAGCGTTATCAATGAACTTAAAAAGATCTCAAAGCCAGGCAGACGTGTAATGCAAGGTAAAGACGGGATTAGAACATTTAAAAACGGTTACGGTACTTTGGTAGTTTCTACTTCTCAAGGTGTTCTTGCCAATGATGAAGCGTTTAAACGCGGCATCGGTGGCGAAGTAATCTGTAGTATTTGGTAAGGAGACAAGATGTCAAGAATAGGAAAAAGACCAGTAACTGTGGCAAGTGGTATTGATGTATCACTGGACGGTACGACTCTCGTGGCTAAAAAAGGCAATCTTGAAAAAAGACTTGAAACTCACGGAAGAGTAGAAGTTGCAATTGATGGTTCTGAAGTTACTTTTACAAGGGTAGGTGAAGAGAAACAAGATGCAGCGTTCTGGGGAACATACAGAGCATTGTTCAACAATATCATTATCGGACTCGATAAAGGATATTCAAAATCTCTAGAGATCAACGGTGTTGGTTACAGAGCTGCAGTAAAAGGTAAAGTATTGAATCTTCAACTTGGTTTCTCTCACGATGTCAATTTTGACATTCCTGAAGGACTTGAAGTTAAAGTAGAGAAAAATATTATTACTATCAGCGGAACAGACAAACAAGTTGTTGGTCAAGCTGCTGCTGAAATAAGAGCATTCAGACCACCAGAGCCTTACAAAGGTAAAGGTGTGAAGTACACAGATGAAGTGATCATCAAAAAAGCTGGTAAAGCAGCTGGTAAGTAAGGGGCGATAGATGTTAAAAAGTATTCAAAAAAGAAAAAATAAACTTCGCGCTCAGAGAAAAGCCAGAGTTAGAGCTAAGATCTTCGGAACAGAAGAGTTGCCAAGACTGACAGTGTTTAAATCAAACAAGCACTTTTATGCTCAAGCAATCAATGACACGACTGGTGTAACACTTGCTTCTGCTGACGGTAAAAAACTTGGTCTTAAAGTAAACCAGGAAGATGTAAAAAAAGTAGCTGCTGAAATGGCTAAAAATCTTGCTTCTAAAAACATAGAGAATGTTGTATTTGACAGAAATGGTTACTTGTACCACGGTGTTGTTGCTTCATTTGCTGATGCGCTTAGAGAAGCCGGAATTAAGTTTTAAGGAAGCATGATGCAAAATAATAATCAAAACGAAGAAAT
>DQSX01000049.1 GCA_015663065.1 Sulfurovum sp. | reverse complement strand
CGGACTTGATCCGGAATCCCTTCAAGATTCAATAGTGATTTTGAAGCCAAAAGGGATCCTGAATCAAGTTCAGGATAGCGTGAGGAATCAAGTTCAGGATGACGTTCAAAAGCAAATATTGAATCAATTTTATAAAAATGCACATTCACGTCATTCCGGACCTGATCCGGAATCCCTTCGGGAGTCAATAGTGCTTTTGAAAGCAAAAGAGATCCTGAATCAAGTTCAGGATGACGTGAGGAATCAATTTGATAACAATATACGTCATTCCGGACCTGATCCGGAATCCCTTCAAGATTCAATAGTGATTTTGAAAGCAAAAGAGATCCTGAATCAAGTTCAGGATGACGTGAAAAAACAAGTTCAGGATGAGGTATATACTTTTTAATCATATTGTATTTTCCAACATCTTGTCACGAAGTAATGTTTTGGCTTCATCAAACTCCAACCCTTCAAGAGAGATACTTTGAAGATAAAAATCGACTTTGCTAAAAGGTTTGGGGATGACAAATTTGTCCCAGCTTCCCAGCTGCCAATATTTTTCTGCCTTGTAGTTCATCACAAATATTGGAAGTTTACTCTTAAGTGCGATGCCAATGGCACCGTCACTCATGGAGTGTCTCGGACCTCTTGGCCCATCTGGAGTGATAAGTACTTCTTCTCCACTTTTAATGCTCTTAAATGCCTGGAGTAATACCTGTTTGGCACCTTTCTTGGTGGAACCTCTTAATGGTCTTATTTTCAACAGTTTAAGTGTGGATGCAATGAGAGAACCATCAAAGTGGGAGGAGATAATGGCAGATGCCGGGTGTTTTTTATGTATTTTTCTATAGGCCTGCGGACTCATAAGAAGCTCTGCATGCCAACAGACACAGACATGCTGTGCATCACTTACAGGTGATATAAAGTGAAATTTTTTGGAAGTACTGTACCAGATAATACGCATCAATATATACACAAGAGGGGGTATGACTACTTGCCCCACCTGTCGTAGAATTGTTTTCATATTGCTAGTTAAACAAGCACTGCATCAAGTGCACCTCGTGAGGTTTTCACGATCTTCACATTGACTATCTTTCCCAGCAGCTCTTCACTGCCTTCAACAAATACCAGTTTACCATCATCCGTACGTCCTGATACACGACCGTTTGCTTTTAACTCATCAAAATAGACCGTATGTATCTTTCCCAACTGGGCATCCATGATCTCATCAAGAATTTCTGTATGTCTTGCCTGCAGTTTTGTGAGACGTGCACCGGAAAGTGTATTGTCTATCTGTGCATCAAATTCAGCGGCTTCCGTATGGGGTCTTGGTGAGTATTTAAATGAAAAGAGCTGTTCAAAACGTACTTTTTCCAAGACATCCATGGTATCTTCAAAGTCAGCATCACTCTCTCCGGGAAAGCCGACAATAATATCTGTTGAGATGGTTGCTTCCGGACAGAGTGCACGTATCTTCTCACAGCGGTTGATGAAATTCTCTTTTGTGTAACCACGTTTCATGGCTTTGAGAATTTCGGTTGATCCGCTCTGCAGAGGCACATGGATCTGTTTACAGATCTTTGGGTTGGAAGCGAACTCTTCAATGAAGGTATCATCCATGTGCAGTGGGTGGGGGGAGGTAAATCTGATACGCTCAAGACCTTTTATGTTGGAAATTTTCTGTAAGAGTTGTGTAAAATCACAGTGCTCTTCAGAGGAACCGAAACGTCTGCCGTAATTGTTCACATTCTGCCCCAGCAGCATGACCTCTTTTGCGCCTGTGGCAACAGCCTTTGTGATCTCCTGCAGAAGCAGGTCAGAGGGGATGGAAATCTCATCTCCTCGTGTAGCGGGGACAATGCAGAACGTGCAGGATTTGTCACACCCTATGGAGATGTTGACCATGGCTTTAAAAGGGTTGGTGCGGTATTCGCCAAATGCGTAGGTACTTTCATCAAAATCCGTATCGATCTCTACGGCATGTTTTTTGTCGACCACTTGGGTAATCTTTGAGACATTTCTTGCCCCGATCACAAAGTCTACAGAAGGTGCTCTTTTAATGATCTCTTTTCCAAGGTGGCTTGCCGTACATCCTGCCACACCGATTTTGGCATTGGGTTTTTTATGTTTGTTAAATACTCCGATCTCTGAAAAGAGTTTGGCTACCGGTTTTTCTCTGACAGAGCAGGTATTGATAATAATAAGGTCAGCTTCGGAAAGGGTTTCTGTAAGTTCGTAGGGCTCTTTTTGACTGAGCTCAGCGATCATATGTTCAGAGTCTCGAACATTCATCGCACAACCAAGTGTTTCTATAAATAGTTTTTTCATTATGTTATGGCTGTACCACCTTAGGCGATAATATGTACTTCATAGATATATTCATTGTCATCAAGTCCGTATTTGACTTCACGCATATAGACAGAGTATCCTTTTTCTTCAAAATGCTCGATCAACTCTTTTAATTCTTTATGGGAGTTGTCTTTGTCAAAATAAAATATTGATCTATTTGCTAGTTCTTCTTCCAGTTTTTTTAACTCAATCGTTTTTGGTTTCGCCTTAAGTGTTGTTCTAGCAAGTTTCAATTTCATTTGCATTTCCTTAAAATTATTATAGTCTGTAATTATTAGGATTATACTTTATTTTCAGTAAAGGTTTGATTAGATATAATGCATGCACTTAAAAAACACCCCCTCCCTGACGTTCTTAACACTGTTATGTTACCTCTTGTAGCGGTTATTTTAAAATTAATAGATTCATTAAGGATAGTAGTATGGAAAAAATATTAGATATTATTGAAGCAATAGCACATGAAAAAAATATTAGTAAAGAGCATGCTCTCGAAGCGTTTACCGAAGCATTGACAAAAACAGCGCAGAAACTGACCTCTTTCACCTCTGCATTTGAAGTAATTATTGACCATGATACCAAAACCTATTCGGTCAATAAAGTCATCACTGTAGTTGCAGATGGTGACCCACAGCTTATGGTTGAAGTGGGAAGAGAAGATAACAAAGAGACCATTGAGTCTGATGCTTTCATGCCCCTTTCCGAAGCCAAAGAGTTTGATGACTCCATAGAAGTGGGAGACCAGCTGAAAGAAGCGTTTATTTTGGAAGATCACGGACGTACGGCTTCTGCAAGCCTCTTTCGAGAACTTGAGTACCACATTCAAAGACGTATAGAGCAGGATCTTTTTGAGAAATACAGAGAGAAAGTCGGTTCTGTTATGTTGGGTACGGTAAACCGTGTAGATGCGGAAGACAATACCCATGTTGAGATCGGTGAACTTAAAGGGGTGCTTACACTTAGAAACCGTATTAAAGGTGAAAAGTTCAAACGCGGTGACAGTATTAGAGCATTGCTACGATATGTCTCAGTAGACCCTCAGTATGGACTGTTTCTTGAACTGACGCGTACTTCACCTAAATTTCTTGAGTCTCTGATGGCTTCCGAAGTACCTGAAATTGCTGATGAAGTAGTAGAGATCGTTGCAGCGGCAAGGATCCCCGGTGAAAGAGCAAAAATCGCACTCAAGACGGAGCAGATGAATGTAGACCCTATCGGTGCAGCTGTAGGGGTAAAAGGTGTGCGTATCAATGCAGTCTCTGAAGAGCTTAACGGTGAAAACATTGACTGTATCGAATACTCGGCGATCCCGGAAATCTTTATCACAAGATCTTTGAGTCCGGCGATCACGCAAAGTATTAAAGTGGATCAGGAGGAGAAAAAAGCGCTCATCAACATTACTGGTGATCAAAAAGCCAAAGCCATTGGTAAATCAGGTATCAATATCCGTTTGGCATCTATGCTGACGGGATATACGATAGAGTTAAATGAAGTAGAGGGTGTGACTGAAAGACAAGTTGATTCTTCGGACAAGAGCGAAGTGAGTAAAACAACAGATACTACTGCATTGTCTGACCTGTTTAAATAAACAAAAAATTTTGATATGCATTCCTACGCAGAGCGTGGGAACGAGTAAAACACCCTATGCGAGTACCATTTCAGAAAAACTTCCTGCATCCAGTGAAGCAGACCCCACCAAAACACCATCTACGCCAGCGATAGAAATGATCTCTTTAATATTGGCAGGTTTTACTGACCCGCCATAGAGAAGCGGTTTGTCAGAGATCGCTTTTTTGAGTGCTCTGTGTGTATCAGAGATCTCTTCAACGGTAGCAGACCTTCCTGTACCTATGGCCCAGATGGGCTCATAAGCAACAATAAGCTTTTCATAGCCGATGTCAATACCGTCAAACTGCGAAAGCAAGTACTGCATCACTGCTTCAAAGCCTTTTTCACGTATTTCAAGAGGCTCCCCGATACAATAAATGATCTCATAACCTTCTGCTTGAAAGAAAGAGAATTTTTCTGCTACTTTCTCTTGCGTTTCATCCATGTATTCACGTCTTTCACTGTGCCCGATAAGAATGGTTTTAATGTCAAATTCATCAAGCTGTTCCAGACCGATCTCGCCGGTATAGGCACCGTTATGTGCTGGGTAGGCATTTTGTGTACCAATGGTGAAATCACCTTCATAATGGTCCAGTGCAGTGGAAGGAGGAAAGATATAGACAGTGTCTTCGGGATTTTTTGCTCGCAATTTTACATGTAGATCATGTATGTACAGTTCTGTACTTTTTCGTGTATGATTGGTTTTAAAATTGGCTGCAAATATCATACTATTTCTCCAATGCTTCAAGACCGGGAAGTTTAATACCTTCGATCAACTTCAAAGAGGCACCACCACCGGTACTTACAAAAGTCATCTCATCTACATCACCTGCTCTTGCAGCTACATCCGCAGTATCTCCTCCACCCACGATGGTCGTTGCATGTGTTTCAGCAATATGATGGGACATCATAATACTTCCTTTGGAGAATTTATCCATTTCATACACACCCATAGGCCCGTTCCAGATGATCGTTTGTGCATCATTGAGTACTTCACGGAAAAGTCTTGATGATGCAGGACCGGTATCAAGTCCCATCCATCCTACAGGGATCTCTTGTGAAGGAATATATTTTACTGCTGTATTTTCTGAAAATTCAGGGGCAACGACAAAGTCTACAGGAAGATAGAACTTTACACCCAGAGAGTGGGCTTTCTCCATAATGGCTCTTGCCTCATCCAAAAGATCATCTTCTACCAAAGAGTTTCCTATCTCATAACCTTGTGCCTTCAGGAAGGTGAAGGCCATACCTCCACCAATGATGACCTTGTCTACTTTGTCAAGCAGACGTGTGAGGGCCTGCAGTTTACCGGAAACTTTAGAGCCACCCACAACCGCTACAAAGGGTCTGATAGGACTTTCCAGTACTCTTCCAAAGAAATTTACCTCTTTACTCATAAGGAAACCCGCTGCTTTATGTTCCTTGTCAAACTCTGCTGCTATTGCATAGATAGAAGCATGTTTTCTGTGACAGGCACCAAAAGCGTCATTGACATAAATGTCTGCAAAAGAGGCCAACTCTTTTGCAAAGGCTTCATCATTCTCAGTTTCACCGGCTTCATAACGAAGATTTTCAAGTAAAAGTACATCTCCGCCTTGCAGTTTTGCTGCTTTTTCTTTGGCATCAGGACCTACAACATCTTCTGCCATATAAAAGTCATTTTTGATCTTTAAGAGAGTATTGAGTCGTTTTGCCACAGGCTTAAGAGAATACTTTTCTTCATACTTACCCGGTTCCGGTCTTTCATAATGTGAAGCAAGTATGACTTTACAGTTTCTGTCTATACAGTAACGGATCGTCTGCAGGGCAGAACGGATACGTCTGTCGTCGGTGATATTCCCGAATTCATCTTTTGGGACATTGAAGTCACATCGTATAAATACTCTTTTGCCGTCTATTTCAATATCTTTTAGTGTTCTCATTCTCTACCCTGTTATTTTTTAGAAATGTGTATAGCCATGTCAACCAGACGACAGGAGTAACCCCACTCGTTGTCATACCATGAAAGTACTTTCACCATATTCCCGTCGATTACCTGTATGGTATCCATGGCAATGACGGTACTGAGCTCTTCACCTACAAAGTCCTGAGATACACGGTACTCTTCATCGATGCCTAAAATACCTTTATGTGAACCTTCAGAGGCAGTAGTAAAAGCTGCTTTGATCTCATCAAGGCTTGCTTCTTTTGTCAACGTGACTGTAAGGTCTACCATGGAGACATCCGGTGTAGGTACTCTCAGTGCCTGACCATTCAATTTACCTGCAAGGTTAGGAAGTACTTTGGAGATGGCTTTTGCTGCACCGGTTGTTGTCGGTACTATGTTGATCGCTCCGGACCTTCCTTTTCTTGGGTCTTTTTTATGTTTGGTGTCAAGGATAGGCTGTGATGCTGTGTAAGAGTGGATCGTTGTCATAAGCCCCGCCTCAATACCAAAAGCATCATCCAGTACTTTTGCCACTGGTGCAAGTCCGTTTGTGGTACATGAAGCATTGGAAACAATACTTTCTCCTGCATATGTCTCTTCATTTGCACCGATTACGAAGGTTGCTGTGTCATCTTTGGCAGGTGCAGAGAAGAGTACTTTTTTGACACCATTCTCCAAGTAAGGCTGTACAGCTTCTGCTGTCAGAAAAGCACCGGTACACTCAAGCACGATCTCTGCACCTGTTGATGCAAAATCGATCTTTGAGAGTTCACGTTCAGCAAAGATCTTCGCTTTCGTGTCGGCGATATTCAGGTATCCGTCTTTGACAGAGACATCAGAGCGTCTTCCGTGTACAGAATCGTATTTTAAATTGTATTCGATCATCTCATCTGTACCGCTGGCATTCACTGCCACAAGTTCAATATCGTCTCTATCTGCAATGATGCGTGTCACACATCTACCGATTCTACCCAATCCATTGATCGCTACTTTTACAGCCATTCTTTCTCCTTGATTTTTTACAAAATAGTAAATAGCTTCTATTATGTAAAACTATGTTAAAATTACGTAATTTTACAGTAAATGAGGTTAGCATTTGGTTAATCAGACTAAGCCTACAGTAGCAATTTTCGGGGGATCTTTTGATCCTCCTCATAAAGCGCATCAGCGTATTGTTGCACAAGCTGTTGAAAACTTGGAGATCGACAAACTGATCGTAGTACCCGCCTACTTGAACCCTTTTAAAACATCTTCGCTTGCGAGTGCTCAAAAACGTCTTGCATGGTGTCATACACTTTTTGATGAGATACCCAATGTCATCGTAGATGATTATGAGATAAAGCAGGGTAGGAGTACGACGACTTCACAGTCTGTAAAACATTTTAATAGACTCTATAATGTGCAATACATTATTATCGGTTCAGACAACTTGTCAACATTGACAAAGTGGCATGAATTTGGGTGGCTTAACAGACAGGTAACATGGGTGATATTTACCAGAGAAGGGCATGCTGTAGATACAGACATGCTGTTGAACTGGAAAGTATTGCATCTTAACGAAAAGGTCAGTTCTACTCAGATAAGAGATGATAAAACATTAGAGAATATTGACAAAAAAATTGAAAATTCTGTAAAACAGATACTAAAGGATAACAACATATGACAATAGATGAGAGAATCGAGAACATTGTAGCAACACTGGATGAGAAAAAAGCTGAAGAGATAGAAGTATTCAACCTGGATGAGGCAGACTATATTGCAAACCGTGTAGTGATTGCAAATTCACTGAACCTCAAACATACACAGGCACTTTTTACACACCTCAAAGAGATGTTAAGACCAAAAGGGGAAACTTTTCTTCATGCAGACACAAGTGACGAATGGGTGGTAGCAGACCTGGGTGATATTCTTGTGCATATCATGATCCCTGAGTACAGACAGAGATACTCTCTTGAAACCTTTTTAAGTGAACTGGTTGAAAATCAGAAGAATAAAAAAGAGGTTGACCCGGCATAATCCGGGTTAAAACATCAATCCCCAGATCTCTTCATAACGGGACCCTCCGAGTAAGGAGAAAATAATGAAAACGATCGGCACCAGCAAAGGGGAGAGGATGACCCACCAGATATAGCGGTCTCGTAAAAGATAATAGAAAATACCTCCCCAGGCAAAGAAGCCTAAAACGATATTGGCTATTTTGAGCGGGAAGATGGCTATTGAGACACGAAACCCGACCCATAAAATATAAAGCAAGAGTACATAACTTCCCAAAACGATCAAAAGTTTTTTAAAGTCTTTGTTTCTGCTGTAAGAAAAAAAGATAGCGACAAATGTTGCAAGTATCAGTAAAGTGATGAATGCTTTCATTTTTTAAACCTTTTATGCAAATATTACAACTTATTGACAACTTGAATACCAAGTATAGCCAAACCTTGTTTAATGGTTTTTGCAGTCAGATCTGCAAGTTGAAGACGGCTCATCTTGCTAGCTTCATCTACACCCTCTTTGAGGATAGGATTTTGCTCATAAAAACGCATGAAGAGCGTGGCTAGATCATAGAGGTAGCTTGTGATCTGATTTGGTGAGGCATCTGTTGCTGCACGATCCAAAATATCTTCAAAACGTAAAAGCATGATTGCCAGACGGTGTTCCAGTGCATCACCAATGATGATATTGCCTTTTAGCTCTCCGTCAAATCGTCTGAATATACTTTGTATTCTTGCGTACGCATACTGCATGTACAGGGAGGTATTGCCGTCAAATGACAACATCTTATCCCAGTTGAAAATATAGTTCGATTCACGGTTTATGGCCAGGTCTGCATATTTGACCGCTCCGATACCAATGACCTTTGCTAGATCATGGATCTCTGCTTCAGTGTAATCCTCTTTGTCTTTAATGGCATCTTTGGCTTTGAGCACCGCCTCATCAAGTAGGTCTATCAGTTTTACCGTACCGCCGTCACGGGTCTTAAACGGTTTACCGCTTTTGTCCATCATGGTACCGAATGCAATATGTTCAAGTTTTACATCTTCAGGTACAAAACCTGCTTCTTTGGCTACTTTGAAGACTTGTTTGAAGTGTCCTCCCTGTCTGGCATCCACCACATAAGAGATACGTTTTGCACCTAAAACCTGCGCTCTGTAGCGTAAGGCTGCAAGATCTGTGGTGGCGTAGAGGTACCCGCCGTCACCTTTTTGTACAATGACCGGTACTTCATCACCTTCAAGAAAGACGCATTGTGCCCCATCACTCTCTTGCAATACACCTGTCTTATCGAGATCTTTGATCACATTTTCAAGCTCATCATTGTAAAAACTCTCTGCACGTACATCTTCACGTGTCAATTTGACACCCAGTTTGTCATAGACCTCTTCACAGTGTCCCAAAGAGATATCGATGAATTTTTGCCATAGCTGCAGACAGTGTGTATCGCCTGACTGTATTTTGACCACGTATTCTCTGGCTTTGTCTGCAAAAGAGGCATCTGCATCAAAATGGCCTTTGGCATCTTTATAGAATTGTTCAAGATCTTTCAGGCTTCCAGATCCGTCCTCTCCTATCTCTTCAAGATAGGCTATGAGCATACCAAACTGTGTACCCCAGTCTCCAATATGGTTCTGACGTATCACTTCATCTCCGAGAAACTCCAGAAGATTGGCAAGTGTATCTCCAATGATGGTGGAGCGCAAGTGACCTACATGCATCTGTTTCGCCATGTTAGGGCCCGAGTAATCCACTACTACTTTGACAGGTTTTTCTCTCGTGCCAATATTCAATCTTGTATCAACAACAGCAGTTTCACATTGTGAAGCGATCCAGAGAGGGTTGAGCCAGAGGTTGATGAATCCGGGTCCGGCTATCTCTGCTTTTGAAATGATACCGCTCAGATCGATATTTTCTATCAGTTGGGCAGCGATCTCTCTAGGGTTTTTCTCAAGTTTTTTGGACAATGCCATGGCACCATTGAATTGATAATCCCCAAATTCAGGTTTTGTTGCTTCGGAGACAGACATAGGGGTCTCATCGATATTTGCTTTGTCAAATGCAGCTTGAATGCTTTGGTTGATAGTTTGTTTTAATTTCATGTGTTTTCCGTATGTGAGTGGAGTGCTGTAGTGACAACAGTGTTGTCAGAAGTGTTAAATGTTCAGCACTAATGCTGAACATTGAATGTTTACGCTTTTGTATCTTCTTTGATCTCTGTTTTGACCTCTTCTACAACTTCGGTCACTTTCTTTTCAATCTTGGCTTCTTCTTTTTTCGCTACTTCAACGACCTCTTCTTCATCTTCTTTGATGGCTTTCTTGAAATCTTTGATACCTTTTCCCATACCTTTTGCAAGATCAGGAATTTTTTTCGCTCCAAAAAGCAGTACAACGATCGCCAGTACGATCAAGAGTTCCGGCATACTTGGCATACCCATATTCAATCCTTTTCACTCAAAACAGAGTGTTATTTTAAATTTTAACAATTATACTTAAAAATGTTTAACCTAGCCCAAACTACTGTAACCATTTTTCTATAAATTGATCTTCTGTCTCTTTACTGTATTTGAGTCTTGCTGCTTTTGCAACGATCACAAACTCTTCTGCTGCCTCTTCCACAGAGTCATTGATGATGATAAAGTCATATTCAGAGACAGCTCCTATTTCATCTTTCGCATTTTCAAGCCGCTTCAAGATGACATCTTCCTGGTCTGTACACCTTGCACGAAGTCTGTTCTCAAGCTCACTTAGTGTAGGAGGGGTGATGAATGCGGAAGTGGTAATGTCGTTCATCTTTGCACGTACTAGCCTGTGTCCCTGCACATCAATATCGAAAATAACGAGCTTCCCTGCCTGCAGCGCTTCATTGACAGGTTTCAAAGAGGTGCCGTAGTAGTTTCCGTGTACTTCAGCATACTCCAGAAAGTTACCTGCTTTAATGTCTTCTTCAAAACTCTCTTTTGTTACAAAAAAGTAATCTCTACCCTCTTTTTCTCCCATGCGCGGGGCACGGGTAGTCGTAGAGATGGAGAAGTAATATTCGCCGATCTCATCTGATGCTGCAGAAATAATAGTACTTTTACCTGCGCCGCTTGGACCAGAGAGTACAAGGATGGCCCCTTTTTGTCTGCTTAGCATTACTTTTTGTCCTTAAATTTGATGTTGATCGTCACATCTGCATTTTTGAGAAGTTTTTTGATCTTTTTGACTTTCATACCTTCAACTGCCGCGATCAGCGCTTCCTCAAAAGTATAGGTATCTTCTTTTTCTTTCGATTGTTTGGGTCTCTTTTTCTTCTTTTTTTTGTTTTTTTGTTTTTCAGTTTTCTTGCTTAAAATATTGATGATCTCATCTTCAGAGACTATCTCCAGTCCGTCTGCTTCCAAATGTTCTGTGATCACTTCTCTTTTCCGTTCTTCATAATCTTTTTCTTCGGGAACTATAGTTTCTTCATCCTCTTCATTTTCTTGCAAAAGTGATCTTATTCGTGAGATCTCTTCAGAATCAAGGATCTCAGGCGACTCACTGTTTTCTGCTTCAAATATTTCATCTTCTTCAACTTTCTCTTCTTCCGTCTGGAGTAATTCATCCTCATCCTTCACCTCTATGCTGAGTGGGAAAATAAAATGTTCATCCGCAGGTGCATCAACTTCCTCTTCTTCGCTGTTTAGCGCATCAATGACAGATCTGATCTGTGAGGGTAAAAAAGGTTTTCTCAGTACTTCATCAAAAGATTCAAAGTGCTCATCCAT
The DNA here is from genome assembly GCA_015663065.1 of Sulfurovum sp. GTDB lineage: Bacteria > Campylobacterota > Campylobacteria > Campylobacterales > Sulfurovaceae > Sulfurovum. The sequence continues at coordinate 419 of DQSX01000049.1, read as the reverse complement.
ACTGTTGTTGCCCAATAACAGCACCTTTTGTCTTATCTGTAGGACGTTCAAGGCTCTTTCTGCTTCTTCCGTATAAGAGAGATCATCTATAAAAACAATGTCATAGTTGTCACGCTGTATAGAAGATGTATTAGTGACTTCTTCCAAAACAGTCTCGTCTTCACGTATACAAAGAGAGATAAGCCGAGAGACAACAGGGTTGGTATTGATAAGCAAAATATTCATAAAAAGGGCTCCAATGTAGTTAGTAGGTATTATATTATAACTCTGATTAGGATTTGGTTCACTGATAACAAGGGTGATGATTTATGGGGAAAAATTGGGTGGTGGCGCCAGACGGAATCGTTTGATTAATGTAAGTATAGCAACATCCCTTAAATAGAGGTTTTGCCCGTATATAGGGCATTTAAGATATAATT
>DQSX01000180.1 GCA_015663065.1 Sulfurovum sp. | reverse complement strand
TGATACACAGCTCTATCATTATGCTGATAAACTGGCAATTCTTCTTGGATCGTTCTTCTCTGCAATTGCCGGGTACCTTATTTTACGGATCAAAACAGGGAAGTAGAATCTGCCGGTATATGACAAAAGAGCATTACATAGCTATTTAAACCCGGAATATCTACCAAAGATAGAGATTACTTTCTGGAGAGCATCAGCTCTTTCAGTTCTTTGATCTCATTTCGTAATTTTCTAATTTCCTGTTTTGCCGTCTCTTCACTTGCGTGGAACTCTTCTATAATATGTTCTTCTTCAGTATCATTCATTTCGTTCATCGCATCTACAACAATAGCGATAATGAGATTGACGATAATAAAAGTAGCAAGAAAAATAAACGGTATAAAGAACATCCAGGAGAGTGGATAGACCTCCATGACAGGACGTACTATTCCCATAGACCACGATTCAAGCGTCATGATCTGGAAGAGTGTATAAAAGGACTCACCCAGTGTTCCAAACCACTCGGGAAATTTTTCTCCGAACAGTTGGGTTGACATAATGGCAAAGATGTAGAAAAAGAGAGTAAGCAGTCCGGCAATGGATGCAATACCCGGTATCACCCCCAACAAAGCAGAAATGATCTTTCGCATTTGAGGTACAACGGTAATAAGCCTAAAGAGTCTAAGGACTCTTAAAATTCTAAATATTTCAAATCCGCCAGTGGTAGGAACCAGAGAGATTGCGACTATCGTAAAATCAAAAATGGACCAGGCATCTTTGAAAAATGACATTTTATACACATAGATTCTCAATATGATTTCTATAGTAAATATTGCGACAACGGCTATATTGAATATTTCAAAAAAAGTATAGTAGTTCGCAGAAAAACTTTTTGATGTCTCCAGGCCCATTGTAATACCATTGAGAATGATAATACCTATGATAAAATTTTAGAACTTGCGGCTTTCTACGAGATGTTTTATTGCGTCATACATTGGTACCCTCTCTTTAAACTTTGATCGAATTGAATATAGTTTGGAATAAAAAGTGTACCTGAAGAGGAATGAGGATGAAACGATGTTTAGGTTTTGGGTCTCAAAACTGTTTCAGAAAAGGGATGCCCCCAGGTACGCATGCGGCGGAATACTAATACATATAAATTAACCATATATAAATGAGAAGACATTGTTTTGGAAATTTTACAGAAAATAGCCTTTTAAAAGGCACACTTAATCATATACCGGTACATTCTGTACCGATAATAGGAGCTGCCGGGAGCAGGTTAGCGGCCGGCTACTCTTCTTTTGACATATTCTGCATAAAGTGCTTCAGGTTGGTTGGAAACGGAAAGACAACAGTATTGGTTCTATCGTTGGAGATATCACTCAGTGTCTGCAGGTAACGCAGCTGGATCCCCTGAGGGTTCTGACTTAAAATATTGGCTGCTTCAAGAAGATTTTTACTTGCTTCAAGCTCTCCTTTGGAGTTGATCACTTTGGCGCGCCGTTAGTATTTTCGGCTATCAGGTCGATAACACCGTAGCGCAGAGCATCAACTGCTGAGAGACTTTTGGCTTCTCCTGCAGCCTCCAGTGCCCAGGAGACATTACGCTCATTCAACTGGGCCAGACTTTTGATATAGGCCTTGGCATCGTTGAGTGCTTTTTTCTCAAGGGTAGTGACGGTAGTCGTATTTGAATCTGCTATCTTTACCGAGGGTGTCAGACTGACCGGTGTTGCGGCACCAAGATTTGTTCCGGGTGCCATAGCTGCCACATGGGAAGCGTAAATAAGATAGGACCCCGCACTCGCGGCACGTGCACCTTTTGGAGAGACATAGACAATAACAGGAAAGGGACTGTTTGTTATCTCCTGCATCATTTCCTGCATAGAAGAAAGGCCTCCCGGCGTATCCAGTTCGATCAGTATCATATTGGCATTTTGCTGTATTGCAGCCGCTATTCCCTCTTTGAGATAGTTGCTGCTTGCAGGACCGATTGTGCTTTTTATCTCCAGTTTGATGATTGTGGATGCCGAGGCAAAAAGCGGGAGAGATAGTATAAATAACAAATAAAGTAGACGTTTCATTTTGGTAGCTCTGCTTTCGCAGTTAAAAATAACTGTAATTCATAATATCCGATAAGTATAAGTAAAGTCAAGGGGGGATGATAATACTATTGAATATCTTGGAATAATCGTATTACGGGATTGTTCTAAATATTGTCGAACCACAGTTTCAGGAAGGCACTTCGGTCATACTGCCTGGCACCAAGCTGGAATTTGTAGGGCATATAGCTCTGTCCCAGGTTCCAGAAGGCAAAATCATTTTCCTGAAGGTATCTGGCAAGCAGTACCAGTTGGGCCGTACCGTAGTTTCTGTAGGCCTTTTCTCTACTGCTGAATCCGCTGAGGCTCGTATAGGTATTGCCGATGATGTAGCCTATCTCTCCGGCAACAGTATCACCATTCTCTTCAATGCACGCAGTAATGATCTGAAAGTCCTCTTTCATCTTCTGTGTTGCCTGGAGTATCTTCAAATAGTTCGGTGTAAGCCAGCTTTGTCTGTGGTATGTCTGTATCTTTTGTGCAACTGCGGCAATATTGTCTGTCGAAACTGTGAGTGAAAGGTTTTTCTTTGAGAGCAGTCTGTGTACCTTTCTACTGATATGCAGCTCTTCAAAATGGAGCAGCGCGTAAGAGAACTGGATCTCGGGAAGTAGCAGTTCTCTGCCTTGATATATGTCGGTTACTGCAATGAAACCTGCTTTGGCCTGTGCAATATAGAATTCGGGAGAGAAGTCGTCACTCCAGTAATAGTTCTTTTGCATATCCGGATAGATCTTATTTCTGAGTATGAAAGGAGAGGTTACATCTTCATAGCGAAGCGGATAGATGCCAAGCTGAATCTCACTCATGATGTTTATTGGTCTTCCATAATGACATCGATACTCTTCTTCGGAGTGAAATCCTGTCTCCTGTACCAGGAGGTTCTCTCTATTTTTGAAAAGGCTGCTTTCATAATATCGAGTGCAGAGGAGTCCCAGTTATGTGCATTGGGAGCAATGGTCCAGCCAAGCTCTTTGAGTACATAGGAGAAGATCTGACTGATAAGCTTTTCACTCTTCTCAAGTGCTTCGGTATCTTCTGTTTTCTGTGCATCAAGCATACTTTGTACAAGCTGTTGGCGCACCTCTCTGCTGTAGTGTGATCGCAAAAGATCTATGATCTCTTTTTTTGGCATACGAACCCTTCTTTGAACTTGTTTTTTCTTGTTACCGCACCAACTAAATACCTCAAACTTTGAGAGAACGAGACGAGGCAAGATGTGCGTGAAAAATCTGAAGGACTACCCGTAGGTAATTCA
>DQSX01000116.1 GCA_015663065.1 Sulfurovum sp. | reverse complement strand
TAGCAGTAAGTACCCAGCCAAAGCCTTTATTCTGCTTTCCGTAATATCCTCTGGCTATAAATGTTCCTCTACTGTCCAATAAATTCAGAACCGTACCTTCCTCTTTTACTTTGCCCCATTCAGCCACAGCTTCGGAAGAAATGAGCGGGTATCCACTCTTATAGGTTTTAACAAAAGCAGGTTTTAGTGTAAGATTTAGCATTTTAGACATAGTGGTGCATCCTTTGTGGAATTATACCTAGATTAAAGCGTTTTTTACTACAATCTCAGTATGAACAAAATAACCCTGCACGCTATTATTATTGGTGAAAAAGCCAAAGAACCGTTAAAATATGTGGAATCCGTAATGGCGGTGAAAGGTCAAGGCTTAGAGGGTGACAGGTATTTTTACAAACAAGGTACATTCAACAAGCCCCAACTCTCCCAAGATGTCAGGGAGATCACTATTTTGCCTTATGAATCACTTGAAATCTGCAATCATCGTTTAGAAAGCAAGCTTGACTTCCTTGACCTTCGCAGAAATCTTGTGATGAAAGCGTTTAACATTGAGTTGGTTAAAAATAAAATATTCAGCATTGGAGATGCACGTTTTAAAATAATCCGAACAGCTCCTCCCTGTCGTTATCTCTCCAGACTATTGGATGAAGATATGATGAGAGGATTGAAGTATATAGGCGGGTACAGAGCAAAAATTATTCAAAGCGGGCTAATACGTGTAGATGATGATATACGCATAGAGGAGAAAATATGACAAACATAGTAATAACAGGCTGTTCTTCAGGAATAGGACTTGAAACAGCAAAGTATCTGCAGGATAAATTTGTCACGGTCTATCCTACAGCCAGAGATGCTAAAGATGTAGAGATGCTTCACGTCTTGGGTTTTGAACATGCCATGCAGCTTGATGTGCGAAAAGCAGATGAGATAGCTGCTGTGATCTCCAAAGTTCTTGAGCTGGAAGGAAAGATAGATGTCTGGTTCAACAATGCAGGCTTTGGACAACCAGGAGCTATGGAAGATATACGTACAGAGGTTTTAAGAGAACAGTTTGAAACCAATGTTTTTGGATTACACGAGTCTACCCGTCAGGTCATTCCTGTTATGCGAGAGCAGGGTTTTGGTAAGATCATACAACACTCTTCAGTACTTGGGATCATCTCACTTTTTGGGAGAGGGGCTTACAATGCCAGTAAATATGCAGTTGAAGGTTTGACCGACACACTGAGACTTGAACTAAAAGGTACAAACATTTACCCTGTACTCTTAAACACAGGCCCCATCACCAGTCATTTCAGAGAAAATGCCATCGAAAAACTCAAAAGCAATGTTGATACTGAGCATTCGGTATTTAAAGAGAAGTATGTGAAGAGTCTCAGTGCGGACAAAAGTAAAGTACCTTTTAATGAAGAGGCAGTTTCTGTGGCTAAAGTCGTACATAAGATCATACTTGCAGAGAAACCAAAGCCGCGTTATTACATTACCAAAGCTACTTACTTGCTAGGATACATCAAAAGAGTGGTCAGTACGTCACTGTTAGATAAGATACTACATAAACTAGGATAGTGTTGGTGCGGCAATAAGCATATTTAGCTATAATCTCTTCACAAATTAGAATTTAGGATTTATGTATGGACAAGATCAAAATTGGTGTAGTGACCACAAGTGACAGAGCTTCTCAAGGTATTTATGAAGACATTTCCGGTGTGGCGATCATGGATACGATGAAAGAGTATCTACTTAATGAATGTGAGTATGCGTATAGATGTATTCCTGATGATCAGCGTATCATTGAATCTACACTGGTCAAGCTTTCCCGTGATGAGAACTGTGACCTCATAGTAACGACCGGCGGTACAGGTCCGGCACCAAGAGATGTCACTACTGAAGCAACGGAAAGTGTCTGTCAAAAATTGCTTCCGGGTTTTGGAGAGCAGATGAGGGCAGTGAGTCTTCAATATGTTCCCACAGCCATTCTTTCGCGTCAGACAGCTGGTATTTGTAATGGAACGCTCATCATTAACCTTCCGGGTAAACCAAAGTCCATTCGTGAATGTCTGGATGCTGTTTTCCCTGCAGTTCCCTACTGTATAGACCTCATTGGCGGCTCTTTTATGGAAGCAGATGAAGCAGTTATAAAGATCTTTAGACCTAAACAGAAATAACGATACAACGGGACATACTAATTAATATGAATATAGAATTTATAGAAGCGAAGATTGCTGAGATCACCAAAGAACTAGAAAAAGAAGTAATGACTATACTCATGGATGAGAGTCTTGGAAAAGGCGACACAAACCTTAGAATGAAACCTCTCACTTCCACAAAACAGATACTTGAGAATGCACTGGAGAGTATCAAAATGGTAGATAAATTAAATAAAGAAGATCTTGAAAAATGATCAAATTTGTTGTTCTATTTGTTTTAAGCACACTCTTGATCTTTGCGGGAGAGAAAGTAGTACTTCCTGCATATGCTGCCATCTCTGCCCTTATTGTTGTGCTTGCCCTTTTCTTTTGGGGCATCTATAAAGCAGTAAAGACACAGAGACTTGTCTACGCGTTGGCACTATTACCTTTTACGTTACTTCTGTTTTGGATGTTCTTTATTTAAACGCCACTTCACGTGTGGAGGTCATACCTGCACCCAACCAGTCCCGCATTCCTCCACGGTACCATTTTAACTTTTCTGCGGGATAGCCTATCTTCAGCAGTGCGTAGATCATGTTCGGTGACTGTGTACACCATGGGCCATTACAAAAAAGTACCAATCTCTTTGCGTTAGCAAAATCATACTCCCCATCTTCATCAATATCAACCCCTAAATGTTTTAATGCATACTCAAAATGGAAGTCATAATGATTGGGATCGACAATGAATATCCATTGTTGTTTTGAAAACAGTGTAAAACATAGGCAGAAAAGAGAACTGCCTACTAAAGAAAGTTTATACGTCGTGTGCCACTTTATAGGTAGGGTCATCTTCTTCATAAGTACAGAATGGTCCTGCTGTCTTCAATGTTTTTTTACAATCTTCAGAGAGGTGTCTGAGGGTAAGTTTTTTACCGGCTTTTTTATATTTTTCAGTCAAAGCATCAATGGCTTCGGCACCGGAAGAGTCCATAACTCTTGCTTTCTTAAAGTCAACGATCACCTCTTCAGGATCTTCTTTTACATTGAACTGTTCATTAAAAGATGTCACTGAACCAAAGAAAAGCGGCCCGTCAAGTTCATAGATTTTCTTTCCGTCTTCTTCTTTGGTATGTGCAAAGATCTTTGCATGCTCCCAGGCAAATACCAATGCCGAGATGATAATACCCGCGATCACCGCAACAGCCAGATCTTCAAATACAGTAATGATCGTCACGACCACAAGTACAAAAGCATCTGCTTTGGGCATGTGTTTAATACGTTTCAGTGAAGAGAACTCGAAAGTCCCGATGCTCACCATGAACATAATACCCACAAGTACAGCCACAGGAATGACAGCAATAACACCGGAGAAACTCACGACGAGTATAATGAGCAATACTGCTGCAGTGAAAGAGGAGAGTCGTCCAAGTCCACCGGAAGTAAAGTTGATGATGGACTGACCGATCATCGCACATCCTGCCATACCGCCAAAGAGTCCTGAAGCAGAGTTACCCACACCAAGTGCGATACACTCTTTGTTTCCTGAACCACGCGCTCCACCCATTTCATCGAGTACCGAAAGTGTAAGTAGAGACTCAATAAGCCCAACCAGTGCAACGATAAGTGCGGTAGGGAGGATGAGCATCATAGAGTCAAAAGTAAAAAGACTCATATCGGGCATCACAAAGCTTGGCATAGAAACATTGGAAAGGTCAGCAAGATCACCAACGACTTTTGTCTCTATTCCGACAAAATAGGTCAGCAGTGTAATGACAACAATGGCAGCAAGTCCGGCAGGAACAGCTTTAGAAACCTTTGGCAAGAAATACATGGTTGCCATCGTAATAAAAACGATCACATACATAACATAATTCTCTGAAAAACTCGCTGCTATGATCTCTAGCCAGTTCCCGTCATACTGTGCAAGGTTTTTAGGTGCAAGGAAAGGAAGCTGTGCCAGTGCAATGACGATGGCAAGTCCATTTACAAAACCAAAGAGGGCAGGTTGCGGCACAAGACGGATAAATTTACCCATCTTCATCAGTCCAATGGCTATTTGGATCAGTCCGGCAATGATGGACGTAAGCAAAATGTAGTGCAGGATCATCATGGAGAGTGCTTCTTTGTCAAGTTCAGGGTACATTTTCGCTACTGAGAGCCCAAGGCTTACAAAAACAACAGCTACCGCTCCCGTTGCACCGGATATCATACCGGGCTTACCCCCAATGAGAGAGGTAACAAGTCCAATGATAAATGCACCGTAAAGCCCGACAACAGGACTCACACCTGCAATAAATGAAAATGCGATCGCCTCTGGGACAAGTGCCACAGCAACCAATGCACCGGAGAGAACATCATTTTTAATGTTCTGTTTTGAATAGTTTTGAATGTTAAACAAGTAGAATTCCTTACACTATATATTAAAAGTTTGGAATTTTACCATAATTGTTTATGGATGAGATTAGGTGATTTAACGTCTACTTTTATAAAAGTTTAGCGGCTAAAAAACCTGAAGAGAAAGACCATTGAAGGTTATAGCCGCCACAGGGACCATCGAGATTCATCACTTCACCACAAAAGTAAAGCCCTTTGAGCTTCTTACTTTGCATAGTGTAGGGGTCTATCTCTTTAAGGCTGACTCCTCCACGGGTGATCATTGCCATTTTGAACCCATCATGTCCGTTTATGGTTAGTGGTGTCCATGCCAAAAGTTTGATGAGTTTGTCTCTAGCTCTACCTGATAGTTTTTTCCATCCCAATGTCGGATCTGCTTCTGTAAGCTTACAAAGTTCAACAGATAAAGATTCAGGGAGTAGGGTTTGCAAGAGTTGAAGTGTATTCCGGTGAGGATCTTTTGCTAACTCTTTTTTAAAATGTTCACGTATTTGCTCTTCATTCAACCCTTTTGTTAAATTCATAAGTACCGGTACTTCATTAAACTTACTTAAAAGCGGAGTGATCTCCCGTGAAAAATCCAAAACAACCGGACCACGTATGCCATCTTTGGTAAAGATGAGATCTCCCTTGGCAGAGAGTTTTTTATATTTTTTCATATCAACGTGTATTACGACCTTTGCAATGGTATCTGCCCTACAATTACCTACCCATTTTTCTTTCACTTTCAAAGGCATCATGGCAGGAAATACTTCTGTTGTTTTATGTCCTACAGCTTCAGAGAGAACATATCCGTCACCTTCTGCACCCAGTACAGGATAACCCTTTCCGCCAGTGGCGATAACTACATTTTGAGCAGAGAAGTCATCTGTTTCAGTTTTTATACCCGTAACCTTTTCCCCATCATGATCCAAACTGATTACTTTTTGAGAGCACAAAACAGTTACATCCAGGTTTTGCATCTCCTGTTCCATAGCAGTAATGATCGTTGAAGAACTGTGTGTAACGGGAAAGACCCTGTAACCGTCAGGCGCATGGGTCTCGACACCGATCTTTTTAAAAAAATCTATGAGTGCTGTGTGATCCAAAACTTCCAAAGCAGGGGTCATGAACCTTCCGTCTCTTCCAAAATGGGACATAAAGGTCTCATTGTCCAGTGTGTTGGTAAGGTTGCAACGGCCACCACCCGTGGCTTTGAGCTTTGCACCAATCTTCGAGAGTTTTTCCAAAAGCAGCACTGCCTTACCATCTCTTGCAGCAGTGATGGCAGCCATCATCCCTGCTGCACCCGAACCGATGACAATAAGGTCATACGTCATTTCTCTATTATTCATGGTAAAATACTACCTAAATATGACCAAAAAAGAGT
>DQSX01000002.1 GCA_015663065.1 Sulfurovum sp. | reverse complement strand
TGGATGATGTTGACACAACTTCCGGTACTTCCACCGGATCTAAGACCGCTCGTAAGTCTTGATGGTGGTAAATTTGCAGTTTCTGATGTAAACGACCTTTACAGAAGAGTGATTAACCGTAACCAGAGACTTAAAAGACTCGTAGAACTTGATGCTCCGGAAATTATTGTAAGAAACGAAAAACGTATGCTTCAAGAAGCGGTTGATGCGCTTTTTGACAATGGTAGACGCGGAAATGCTGTAAAAGGTGCCAATAAAAGACCACTGAAATCACTTTCAGAAGTGATCAAGGGTAAACAAGGTCGTTTTAGACAAAACCTTCTTGGTAAGCGTGTTGACTTCTCCGGACGTTCTGTTATTGTTGTTGGTCCGGACTTACGTATGGATCAGTGTGGACTTCCTAAGGTAATGGCAATTGAACTCTTTAAGCCGCATTTGATGGCTAAGCTTGAAGAAAAAGGGTATGCAACGACACTTAAGCAAGCTAAAAAGATGATCGAGAAAAAAGAGAATGAAGTATGGGAATGTCTAGAAGAGGTAGTTGAAAACTATCCTGTTTTACTGAACCGTGCACCAACGCTTCACAAACTCTCTATCCAAGCGTTCCACCCAAGACTCATCGAGGGTAAAGCGATCCAATTGCACCCACTTGTATGTTCTGCGTTCAACGCCGACTTCGATGGTGACCAGATGGCGGTACACGTACCACTTTCGGATGAGGCTATTGCGGAAGCAAAAGTATTGATGCTCGCATCGATGAACATTTTGCTTCCTGCATCAGGTAAAGCGATCGCGGTACCTTCTCAGGATATGATTCTGGGTCTTTATTACCTGACATTAGAAAAGAATGATGTCAAAGGTGAACATAAACTTTTCTCTTCTGTAGAAGAGGTAGAAATTGCCTTTGAGCAAAGAGACCTTGACCTGAATGCACGTATCAGAACAGTACTTGACGGGAAAATTGCAAAATCAACAGCAGGTAGATTGATCTTGAAATCGATCATCCCTGATTATGTACCGGAAAAATACTGGAATAAAATCTTGAAGAAAAAAGATATCGGTGCCTTGGTTGACTACATCTATAAAATTGGTGGTGTGTCTGAAACTGCCGGTTTCCTTGATGATCTTAAGGATATGGGTTTCAAATATGCAACGAAGGTTGGGGTTTCTATTTCAATTGATGATATTATCATTCCTGAAATCAAAGAGGAAAGTGTTCTTGCAGCTAAAGAAGAAGTAAAAGAGATCCAAAGACAATTTGGTTCAGGACTTTTAACGGATCAAGAGCGTTATAATAAAATTATTGATATCTGGACAGACTCGAACAACACCATTGCCGAAGGGCTTATGAGCTTGATCAAAGCGGATAAAGACGGATTCAACTCCGTGCACATGATGGCTGACTCAGGGGCGAGAGGTTCTGCAGCGCAGATCAGACAGCTTTCAGGTATGAGGGGTCTTATGGCAAAATCTGATGGGTCTATTATTGAGACACCAATTACGTCAAATTTCCGTGAAGGTCTTAATGTACTTGAGTACTTTATTTCTACACACGGTGCAAGAAAAGGTCTTGCCGATACAGCGCTGAAGACGGCGAATGCAGGTTACTTGACCAGAAAACTCATCGATGTGGCACAAAACGTGAAGATCGCGATGACTGACTGTGGTACACACGAAGGTGTGGAAGTATCTGATATTGTTGTGGGTAATGAAATGATCGAGCCGTTGGCAGATCGTATCTATGGTAGAGTACTGGCTGAAGATATCATCGATCCTATTACATCGGAAGTGCTTGTATCTGAAGGTACTATGATCGATGAAGAGACTGCTGCAAGAGTACAGGAGGCAGGTGTACGTTCTGTCGTTATGAGGGCACCGTCAACATGTAAAGCACCGAAAGGTATTTGTGCGAAATGTTATGGTTTGAATATGGCAGATAACAAAATGGTGAAACGCGGAGAAGCAGTTGGTGTTATTGCTGCACAATCCATTGGTGAGCCTGGTACACAGCTGACACTTCGTACCTTCCACACAGGTGGTACTGCGACTGCCGGCAAAGAAGAGCGTTCTGTTGTAGCGACCAAAGAAGGTTTTGTAAGATATTACAAACTTTCAGTATTCCGTAACACAGAAGGTAACCTGATCGTTGCGAACAGAAGAAATGCGGGTATCTTGCTTGTTGAACCTAAGATCAAAGCGGTGACTTCCGGTAAAGTTTCTACGGTGGTAACACACGATGAGATCGTTATTTCTGTTAAAGGAAAAGAAGAAGAGGTAAAATACAACCTTAGAAAATCTGATGTTGCCAAATCAAATGAACTTGCAGGTGTTGCAGGTAAAATTGAAGGTAAACTCTTCTTACCGTTGGAAGATGGTGACTCAGTGGAAGAGGGTGATTCCATTGTGGAAGTGATCAATGAAGGTTGGTCTGTACCGTCGCGTATTCCATTTGCTTCTGAACTTAAAGTGGAAGATGGTGCACCGGTAACACAAGAAGTGAATGCAGAATCTAAAGGTACAGTGAAGTTCTTCTTGCTTAAAGGTGATTACCTTGAAGCACACAATATAGTGAAATCTGGTGACAAAGTAGTTGAAAAAGGTCTTTTTGCTGTGATCGTTGATGAAAACAACAGAGAAGCGGCAAGACACTATATTTCAAGAGGATCAGTTGTTCAAGTAGATAATGATGCTGTAGTTGAGAGAGGTGCAACACTTTCTGCTCCTGAGGTGTCTACACAGGTGGTCATTGCAGAGTGGGATCCGTATTCGGAGCCTATTATTGCTGAGCAAAAAGGTACACTCAAGTTTGAAGATATCATTCCTGGTGTTACAGTTGTTGAGCAGTTCGATGAAGTGACAGGAGATACAAGACTTGAACTCAACGAGTATATTCCGGCTGCCTATAAGCCGGCGATCATCCTTGCAACAGAATCTGATGAGATCATCCGTTATGCACTGGATCCAAAAACAATCCTCTTTGTTAAAGATGGTGGTGAAGTGAACATTGCAGATATTTTGGCAAAAACACCTAAAGCAGCGATTAAATCAAAAGATATTACCGGGGGTCTTCCAAGAGTTTCTGAACTCTTTGAAGCAAGACGTCCAAAAGACATTGCTCTGATCGCACAGATCGACGGTGTGGTGAGTTTTGGTAAATCGCTAAGAGGTAAAGAGAGACTTATCGTCTCAGGTGACAATGGTCAAATTACTGAGCAGTTCATTGATAAAAATAAAGTGGCACTGGTCAATGCAGGCGAATATGTACATGCCGGTGAAAAGTTGACTGACGGTATTGTCTCAAGTCATGATATCCTTGCGGCACTTGGTGAGAAAGCCCTGTATGAGTACATTGTCTCAGAAGTACAGATGGTTTACCGTAGACAAGGGGTTAATATTTCAGACAAACACATCGAGATCGTCACTTCTCAAATGATGAGACAGGTCAAGGTAGTAGAGTCTGGTGATTCCAAGTTCATTGCCGGAGACATTGTCTCAAGACGTAAGTTCCAGGAAGAGAATGAAGCAGTCATTAAGCTTGGTGGAGAGCCGTCTATAGCTGAACCTATGCTTGTCGGTATTACCCGTTCAGCGGTTGGTGCAGACTCGATCATCTCTGCGGCATCATTCCAGGATACGACAAAAGTATTAACCTCTGCATCTATTGCAGGGACAGTTGATATGCTTGAAGATCTTAAAGAGAACGTTGTTATTGGTCGTCTGATCCCTGTTGGTACAGGTATGATCGACATGGATAACGTTAAATTGACTGCTGCTGAGTAGTCCAAAAAATATGAGTCAGGGTACTTGCCCTGACTGCTTAAAACTCGCGTTACCCTTAAAGATAAGAAAAATCAAAGAATATTTCGATATAATATGCCTCCAAAAATCTATGCGAATAGATCAGATGAAAGTGCTTATATAGCGTTTTTATGTGGTGTAAGAACCCAGATTCAAGAGACAAAGATCTCAATTCAAACTAACCAGAAAGGAAACGATTTGCCTACAATTAACCAATTGATTCGTAAAGAACGTAAAAAGCAAGTGAAAAAATCAAAATCACCTGCACTCGTAAAATG
>DQSX01000200.1 GCA_015663065.1 Sulfurovum sp. | reverse complement strand
GAAGAGTCCGCACCTATTATTAAACTGGTCAACTCCCTCTTTTTTCAGGCACTTAAAAAAGGTGCTTCAGATATTCACATAGAGAGTGGAGAGCGAAAAGGAGAGGTCAGGCTTCGTATAGACGGGGCACTCAAAAAACATCTTGACCTGGAGAGATCCATCACCGGGCTGGTGATCAACCGTATCAAGGTGATCTCTAGCCTGGATATTTCAGAAAAAAGAGTTCCGCAGGATGGACGTACGCAGATCTCTATTTCAGGGAAAACTCTGGACGTAAGGGTTTCTGTCCTGCCTACCTATCATGGTGAGCGGGTGGTCATGAGGATACTCGCACAGTCTGAACATATCCCTACACTGGAGTCTCTTGGTTTTCAGGAAGACATTACGACAAAGCTTTACAAGCTTTTGAACCATGCTCACGGCATGATACTGGTAACAGGACCTACGGGCTCAGGTAAATCCACAACCCTGCATGCCTGCCTGCAGCACATTGCCACCCCGGATAAAAATATCATCACCGTAGAAGACCCGGTGGAGTACAATGCAGACAATATTTCACAAATACAGGTCAACCAGAAAGTAGGGCTGACCTTTGCCGCAGGATTGCGTTCTATCCTGAGACAGGACCCCGATATTATCATGGTGGGGGAGATCCGTGACTCTGAAACTGCCGAGATCGCACTGCGTTCTGCACTAACAGGGCACTTGCTGCTCTCAACACTGCATACCAATGATGCTACCTCTTCCCTCTCCCGTCTGATGGATATGGGGATTGAAGATTTCCTCATCTCTTCTACGCTTTTGGGGGTACTTGCACAGAGACTTGCGAGAAAACTCTGTGTCAACTGTAAAGAAGAGGTAACACTGCTGCCACATGTAGCCCAGGAGATAGGTATTCCGGAAGAGAAACTCTATTTTCAGGCCGTAGGGTGCAAGCACTGTGATTTTACAGGGTACAAAGGACGACAAGCCATAGGTGAGCTGTTTATTATTGATGACACGGTCAAAGAGATGGTCAAAGACGGATTGAATGACCATCAGGTCAGAGAAGCAATGAAAAAGAACGGCATGATCACCATCGCTGACAAACTTAAAGGTATGTTAGTCTCAGGTGATACCTCTTATGAAGAAGCGATCCGTGTTGGACTGATGGACGGCTGATGCTTAAGCGTCCTGCATTTACCATCATTGAGGTGCTTATTTCCATTGCCCTGATGGGTATTATCCTTCCTGCGCTCTATCAGACTGTTGATCTTCTGCGTGATTCCAACACCCATCTTTTTGAAAATCTTGAAAAAGCCAAGAAAGTGACTCAGGTAACAGATACACTTTACCTTGATCTTGTCTCCTCTGATGGCAATATCAGTATACAAAAAGATGAGTTTTCCCGTGTATGCATTGAAAATACCAAAAATTCACTCTATGCACTCTCTGTTGCCAAAGTATGCTGGGTGGTCTTAAGAAAAGAGAATACGCTCCTGCGTATAGAAGGGTATGGCTACCATCTTCCAATCAAGGAGGATGAAAAGGTAGAGGTCAATACGGTCATGAAAGATGTAGAACTTTTTGATATCTATCACAAAAAAGACAAAATACTGGTCCTGCTGCAGCAAAAAGCCAAGGAACCCATCTCTTTTATGATCCAGGGTATTGAAAAACCAAAGAAGAAGAAAAAGAAAAAACCTAAAAAACCCGTGAAGAAAAAGAAGTCCAATACGCCTCCTGCAGGGGATAATAACAGTAGTCGTGTCCCCTCTCCGTCAAGGCCTCCTGCTGCAGCGCCTATTACATAAGATTTCTTCTTATTCTTTCTAAATTCTGTTACAATAATACAAATCACGAAATGAGGAGAAAAGATGCAAGAGATCTATGAAAAACTGGGGTTGTTCTATCTGGGTAAAGATGTGGACAAGTCTACAATGGAAGCCACCGAAGCACTGACCCTTTTGAAAAATAAGAATTTCACTACACACGCAGCTATCATAGGTATGACAGGTTCGGGTAAAACCGGTCTGGGCGTCAGCATCATAGAAGAAGCAGCCATAGACAATATCCCTTCCATCATTATTGATCCAAAAGGTGACATGGGTGACCTTTGCCTCACTGACAGTACCTTCTCTCCAAAAACTTTTGAATCCTGGGTAGCAGATGAAGCACAGACAAAAGAGAGAGATGTCTCAGCATATGCAGAAAAAATTTCAACCATGTGGAAAGAGGGGATAGAAAGTTCAGGTCAGGATGCTGCGCGCGTTGAAAAGTTTGCTTCAGTAAAAAAAACCATCTATACACCGGGTTCCTCTGCGGGAGTTTCCATCAATATTATGTCTTCCCTTGAAACCCCTCCGCCTGAAGTCATGCAGGACTCTGATACTTTTACCTCTTATCTTAAAAGTACTACAGTGAGTCTGCTCTCCCTGGTAGGGATAGTTGCTGATCCTTTAGACTCTAAAGAGTATATTCTTCTTGCACAGATCATCTCTAAAGCATGGCTGGCAGAAGAAGATCTAAGTATTGAAAGCATCATAGGAAAGATCATTTCCCCTTCATTTAAAAAGATAGGTGTGCTGTCTCTGAATGCTTTTTATGACAAAGATGAGCGTTTTAAACTGGCCAGCAAATTTAATTCACTGCTTGCAAGTCCAAACTTTTCCCTCTGGCTTCAGGGTGATAATTTGGATATTCAAAAGCTGCTTTATGATGAAAAAGGAAAAGCCAAAATAGCCATTTTCTCCATCTCTCATTTGAATGATGATGAAAGAATGTTCTTTGTGACACTGTTGCTTAACAAATACATTGCATGGATGCGTCGCCAGAGTGGTACATCCGCACTCAAGACACTGCTTTACATGGATGAGATATTCGGTTTCTTCCCTCCTACAAAAAACCCACCGAGCAAAGAGCCTATGTTACTACTTTTGAAACAGGCGAGGGCTTTTGGTGTGGGTATTATCTTAAGTACACAAAACCCTGTAGATCTGGACTATAAAGGATTGTCAAACATCGGTACCTGGTTCATAGGAAGGCTGCAGACCACACAAGATATAGAGAGGGTCATAGACGGACTGGGAGGAAAGATCGGTTCGAGTTTCGATAAAAAAGAGATCAAAAATATGCTTTCCAATCTCAAGAAGCGAACTTTCTTCCTCAAAAGTGCCCATTTGGACGACATACGACTTTTTTCTACAAGATGGGTGCTCTCTTATCTCAAAGGACCGCTTAAACGTGATGAGATCTCAGCTTTGATGCAAACACAAAAAGAGGCACAGAGTATAGAAAAGAAAAGTGTCGATGAAATGGTCAGAAGCTCTCAATCTTATGTTGCCGTTCAGGACATTGATGCTTCTATTCCCCAATATTATGAACCCGATGCATCAGGACAAAACAGTTTTTACCCTGTACTGATGGCAAAAGCCACGGTGCATTTTTACAATCAGTCCAGAGCGATCGATGAAGAAAAAAAAGTGATACTCTCTTTGGAGTTAGATGAAAAACAGCAAAATATCAGATGGGATGATGCCAGAGAAGAGACAGAAGATTTTGAAAATTTCCCCCATAAAGCACCTTCGCAGGCCAAATTCCACTCTCTTCCAAAAGTGATACTCCAAGATAAGGGGCTCAAGCAATGCACAAGAGATCTCAAGGCCTACCTCTATCAGGAAGAGAAGATCGAACTCTTTCGATGCAAGTCTCCTAAGATTGAATCAAAATCAGGAGAATCAGAGTCAGATTTTATCGTACGTTTGCAAGATAGGCAAAATGACAAAAAAGAAGCTGAAATAGAAAAACTTAAAACACGTTATGCGTCAAAAGAGAAAGTGTTCCGCGACAGACTTTTGCGTGCACAGGAGCGTGTGGAAAAAGAGTCTACGGACTCAACAGGTTCCATGATAGATGCAGGTATCGCAGTCATAGGCGCTCTATTTGGACGGGCAACACCTACCAAAATCGGACGGGCTTTTAAGAAAGGATCCAACATCCTTAAATCACGTGATGATCTCTCAAGAGCAGAGGAGAGGGTGGTGCAGATACATGACGACATTGAAAAACTTGAGTATGAACTGGAAGATAAAATAGACCTGCTCAATGAAAAATACAATGTTGATAATTGTGCCATGGAAACATTTGCCATTAAACCGCGAAAAACAGACATTGATGTGGAGTCTTGCGCGATAGTTTGGTGTGCAAACCAGAGGTAGATTGCAAGAAAAGTAAAGTTTAACAAATTATATCTTATAATCATTTCCAATATATAATAAGGATAGATAAGTAATGTCAATATACATCAATAATAAAACAGGAATCGCAGTAGAGCGTAAAGCACCAACAGAAGAGGAATATGTCTATGACGGAAAACCTATGATCCTGGAAACAGATGAGAAGAGAAATGTTACCTATGCCAATAAGCGTTTTGTTGAAGCAAGCGGATACAGTAAAGAAGAGATCATCGGTGCACCGCATTGCATGCATATGCATCCCGATATGCCGGCAGTCATTTTTGAGAATGCCTGTAAAATGAATGATGAAGGCAAGACTTGGCATGGATTGGTACAGAACATTACTAAAGAAGGTGTGTCATACTGGACTGAGATGCTCATCCAGCCAAAGTTCAATGATATGGGAAAGATTCTTGGATATATGGCAACACGAAGAGAGATGGACCCTTCACAGTTAAATGAAGTGAAAGAGGAATACACAAAACTGCTAGCTGAAGGCAGTCAATCCGTACAGAGTCAATTCTGTGGGGAGCTCTATCTTGGAGATGGTGGCTGTAAGTTCTAAAGAGCCTTTTGCCCTTTAGTCTGGACTAGCTTTTACTTCCCGGTTTTATTGCTTCTGATCTTCCCTCTTTGCAGAGTGGACACTCTTCGGGTGCATACATTTCAAAGGTGAAATCATCCAGTGCAAAGAGTGGAGTATTTTCGGGTAATGCGCACTCTGATTTGGCTGTATCATTGCCGCCTACACGTTTACAGAATCCCCTATTGGCAAGTGATGCAAAAGCAACTACTTCACCGCCCAAAGCTTCTATGGCTTTAGCTGCTTTAAGTGCAGAACCGCCAGTGGTAATGATATCTTCACAAATGATGATCTTCTCACCTTTCGCTATCTCAAAACCACGTCGTAACTCCATACCGCCCTCTTTTTTCTCAACAAAGATGGAACGCACATCCAAAGAACGTGCAAGTTCATACCCGGTAAGCACACCGCCAAGAGCAGGAGCACATACCGTATCAACTTCTATGCCGTGTTCTTTTATCATTTTGGCCAAAGCATCTGTAAGCAGGGCTGCTTTTTTTGGATACTCCATGACTTTTGCAGATTGAAGATAGCGTGAAGAGTGGTTACCGCTTGCAAGCAGAAAGTGCCCGTCAAGAAGGGCAGAGGCATCTTTGTAAACTTGCTCTACATTCATCTTAAACCTTTAAGATATCTGCTTCTTTGGCAGCAAAGGTTTCATCTACTTTTGCAATATGCTCATCGGTGATCTTCTGTATCTGCTCTTGCGCTTTTTTAGACTCATCTTCAGAGATCTCTTTATCTTTTTCAAGTTTTTTGATCTGGTCATTGCCATCTTTTCTTACATTTCTAATGGAAACCTTGGCATGCTCGACCATACCTTTGGCCTGCTTAACGATCTCTACTCTTTGATCCGATGTCATAGGCGGGAAAAAGAGTTTAATGAAGTCACCGTCATTGTTGGGGTTTACACCGATGTTCGCTTCCTGGATCGCTTTTTCTATGTCTCCCAAAAGACTTTTTTCCCAAGGTGTAATGGAGATAGTGGTGGCATCTGTAGCGATCACAGAACCAACCTGCGTGAGTGGAGTAGCAGTACCATAGTAGTCTACAGTAATGTTGTCTACGATCGAAGTAGTGACCTTACCTGTTCTAAGTGAGGCAAAATCTCTTTTAAGGGCTTCTATGCTCTTATCCATTTTTTCGGCAGTGTGGTCAAATATTTCATTTATCATTTCATATCTCCTTTGGTTTATTTTGTTTCCGGAGCAGCCGGAGCAGCAGGTGCTGACGGTGCAGGTACAGGAGTTGCAGGGGCAGCTGGTACAATGGTGTTGTTTTTAGGCACAATGCTGTCTGCTACAGACTTGGAGTTCTCTGAGGTGTATAGGTATCCCAGTGCCAGTGTGTTAATAATAAATGCAACAGCGAGTGTAAATGTTGCCTTTGCCAAAAATCCAGTAGGGCCTTTAGCACCAAATACAGATTCATTGCTTCCACTGTAGGCTCCAAGGCCTATGCTTGAACTTTTTTGTAGCAATACTGAGATAGTAATAGCAATAGCAAGTACAATTTGTACAATTAAAAGTGTTGATGTCATGTTTATCCTCTTAGATATAGCGTACCAAAATAAATTTGGGTATAATTTCGGGGATTATACCTAAAAAAGTTTGAATGTGTGATGAAGAAGTCCCAAAGGTCAGTATGTCAACGATTATAAAAGAGTTCTCCCGCTTTGCCCAGCAGTATGAACAATACAATATGATACAAACAGAAGTGGCAAAGAGGTTAGTGGAAAAACTGCCAAATACTTGCTATGACTCCATTTTGGACATAGGGTCCGGAACCGGACAGGTATATCAGAACCTTCAAAAAAACTCTATAGATCATCACAGTTTCACAGCGTTTGACTCCTCTTCAAATATGCTCTCTTTGCATCCTCAGGCAAACAATATAAAAACAGTATGTGCTGATTTTAATGACAGGGCATTTACAGACCTTTTAGATAAGAGATATGACCTTATCCTCTCCTCATCTGCATTGCAGTGGAGTAGTGATCTTGATTTCACATTGAAGTCTCTCTCTGCATTGTCACCTAGATTGCATGCCGCCATATTTACATCAGGTACATTTAAAACCCTGCATAAAACAGCAAATGTAGACTCTCCAATCTATACAGACAAAGCGCTTCGGGAATGCATCTTAAAGTATTATGAGAGTGCAAATTTTGCCTTGCACACTTATGTTCTGGAGTTTGATTCTGTGAGAGATATGTTTGCCTATATTAAAAAAAGCGGGGTAAGTTCGGGTGAGAAAAAGTTGTCTTACAAAGAGACCAAAGCTTTAATGAAAAGCTATCCCTTAAAATATTTAGAATTTGAAGTGTTATTTGTAGAAGCGATGAGATAGACCTGAACAAGTTTAGGGTTCCAGAGTAACAAGGAACCTCAAACTTGTTTGAGGAAAATATCAGATCCTAGTCGTCTCCGCCAAAGATACCAAGAAGTTGAAGCATTGCAGTAAACATATTGAGGAAATCAATATAGAGTGAAACTGCTGCATCGACCGGTGAATCATAGGCACCGTTTGCAATGTTCTGTGTATCATAGATCGTAAAGATCGAAAATAACAACAAGATCCCTGCTGTAATAATGATGTGCATCATTGGACTTTGCAAAAGGAAGTAGTTGATCAATGAAGCAACGATCACCACGATTAAAGTAATGAAAAGCGGTTTACCCCAGCTTGAAAAATCAGACTTAGAGTTGATGGCAAACATACTGAGTGCGCCAAAAAGTACCGAAGTCATCAAGAAAGCATTACCGATCATGGCACCTTGACCCATACCTATGAGTGAAGCCAGCAATGGAACCAGAGAAACCCCTGTTAAGAATGTAAAAGCAAAGAGCATTGCAAGGTTGGCACCCTGGTGCCCTCTAGTCATTCTAAGACCAAAAAAGAGTATCAGAAGCTCTGCTCCAAAAATGATCCATTTAAATTGCATCACTTGTTCTGCAAAGGGCATGGTCACATACGCACCTGCCGCTGCTGCGATCATACTTGCTGCCATGAGCTGGTATGTCTGTTTCATAAATGCTACAGAAGCACCTTCCTGCACATAACCAGCGTCTGCTGTTGTGTAGTTTCTGTCATATAAAGCCATTGTTTATTCCTTTAAATTATTAATTTTACGCAAGTATATTGAAGTCAGATTAATCTAAGGTTAATGCAAATCTTCTTAGTTCTAAAGTAAAACAGACGACAAGTAATAAAAGTAAGTAGCAGCATAAAGCCCTTAAGCAATATAATAATGTAAGTATTGTAGAAATAATAAAAAATTTCCAACAAATTAACATCTTTTGTCAAAAAACCCTTGACAATAAAAGATTCTGGTGCTATAATACGCGTCCACAAACACAGAGACCTTGACCGAG
>DQSX01000155.1 GCA_015663065.1 Sulfurovum sp. | reverse complement strand
TACAGAACCCCCTATGAAGTATTTTTCAAAGAATTCGCTAAACAGTTAGCTGCTTGATTGAGGTGAAATTGCGTTAGTGATTAGAATTGGCGATTGAAAACGATACATTAAGTACCTTTGTTGGTCGTGCAGACGAAGCTTTACTCCTGGCTAAATCCAAGGGTAAAGACCGGGTTGAAATAAGCGGGTAAAAACCTTACTTTTTCTGACAGCCTTCTGCATAAAACTCGCCAAAGTTATGGTCGTTTCCACCCACATATTTTTGTGCAAAGTATTTGGTTACTACCGGATTACACTCATCGACCCATTGGTCTAAAGGGTAAACTTTTACCTGCTGAATCCCATTTTTCTAAAGTTCATAGCTTTAAGTGACACTCTGTGCGCTGTATTACAGATAACAATCAGTTTTTCCTTGACCAGATTATCGTCATCATAAAGTACAAAATTTTCTACTGCCATTTCAGGGGTTTTTCTGCCCACTCTTCACTTGAACGTACATCTACTACAGCTGTGTCTTTTGACGCAATGGTTCTCTTCACATCCTCAGTAGTAGCTAGCAGACCTGCTTTTTTATTTTCTTCAAGTAACTTTGTATGGGACAAAGTCAGCAGCAAAAGTACCGCTTGCCAATACACCGGCAATAAACATAGTATTGATCAATTTCATCATAGTTTCCTCTAAATAATTTTAAAAATTATAACAAAAAAAATTACTTATCCGGGTTAGACTCCAAAACCAAAACTTCCCCAAAAGGCACCTCTTTGGCTTCAGGCATGATCCACATCACATCATAAGAGATTTCCTGCTCAGGAAAGGTTCCCATGCCGTCTGTAAAATAGAGCAAAAGTGTCGGGTAGTCAATATAAGAGTCTATATACTCAAAGACCGGACGAAAATCTGTTCCCCCTCCTCCACTCACTTCATAGTCCAAACTTTCACCCGGAAGGAATACTTTATGCGATTGTATCTTTGCATCTGCAGTGATGACGTCTATCTCGTAATTCGGATACGACTGCATGATGGAATTGATCTCTCCAAGGAATTCAAAGAGTAAGGCTTCATCCACAGAACCCGAAGTGTCTATGGCAATGACAATACGCAACAGATCAGAGCTCAGACTCGGCAGATAGATACCACGATAGAGGTACTTCATGTTGGGTGGCACAAACGTATACGTACTTTTGGCATACGAAGCAATGTAGCCATACAGGTGTTCTCTCCAGTCTACTTTATGGGAAAAATACTCAGGTACAACAAAATGAAGATCTTTTGGCAAAGAGTCTTGACGTTTTAGCTTTTGAAAGATCTGTTCCAAATGCTCTTTCATCTCTTCAGAAAGCTCTTCTATATCAGGGTTTTGTTCTTCTTCTTTTTTATCGTCAGAAGTGCCTTCCTGTTCATCTTTTCCCTCTGGAGAAGCTTCATACTCCGCTTGTGCCGTCAGATTCTCAGCATGGACATCTTCTACTTCCTCTATCTGCTCTGTTTGCTGCTCAGCACTTGCATACTCTTCATCTGAGTTCATCTCAGCACGTAAAAGTTCATACACTTCTTCAGCATACATGTCCGAAAACTTCTCTTCATAGTTGGCATAGACCGGAGGCTGCATACCATTCTTGACCAGCATACCATTGACCACATAGTCTGTAGCCGTCTGCCAAAGCCAATTGGTCCTGCCGGAACTTCGATGCTGATGCTTCAACACGGCATGCATGGCACCGTTTGCCATGACGAACTCTACTTCAGAAGGCTCAAGCTTTTCAATGTACTCAGAGTTATAGCTCATTCTCTCTCCATTGGAAGAGAAGGTGAGCAGTTCATTGTTCTTTTCAAGTTTCAGTGAAGAGGCAATGGTACCAAAGTATGGATGTTCCAGCATCAGTTTGGCTTTGGCCTTTTCTATTTTTTCCATGTATGTCATAAAAGTGATTATATCAAAGCTATATATATAATCAAACACCTTGAGAAAAATGTTACACTATATTTTCACTTCATTACAGGATTGCACATGTTAGAAAAACTTTTCGGCACCTCCATTGCTACAGGCTTAGCTTTGGGTATGGTGAACTATGTTATGATTAAAAGTGCAAAAAGAGAATTTAAAGATCCTAACCTTGAACTGCTGTTCCTGACAGCATTCTCATCACTCATTTTATTTGTATAGGAGCGTACAATGGTTTATTACGGTTATGAAAAATTTGTAGAAGATGTTAAACAGCTGGTACGACTGTCAGCAGCGTACAACCCCGATACCATCATAGGGATCACCAGAGGGGGTTGGACCTTAGCGCATGCCTATGCTTCTGCCACAAACAACCGTCAGCTAATGAGCATCAACTCCATACTCTATGAGGGTGATCAAAGAGGTAAAGTATGTGAAATTTTCAATGTCCCTGAGTTGGGAAAAGCCAAAAAAGTTATTCTACTTGATGACATTGTAGACTCCGGGCAAACCGTGAAAGAGGTCTTGAATTACCTCAAAAACTACTTCCCGAAAGTAGAGTTCAAGATCGCTTCGATTTATTACAAAAAAACCGCTGTCATCCAACCTGACTTTGCCCTTTATGAAACAACGGAGTGGATAGAGTTTTTCTGGGAGAAAGATTATCTCTTAGAGTAATTTTTTTTATTTTCGCTATAATCTCATTCATGAAAAGAATACTTATTATTACACTATTTTTAAATACTTTTATATTGGCTAATATCAATGTCGTGGTCAGCATCTTGCCTCAACAGACATTTGTAAAAGCCATCGGTGGGGACAAAGTATCTGTCTCTTTGATGGTGCTTCCGGGAAACTCTCCTCACACCTATGAACCAAAACCTTCACAGATGAAAGATGTTGCCAAAGCTGCACTCTACTTTGCCATAGGGGTTGAGTTTGAAAATGTCTGGTTGGGCAAGTTCAAGTCTTTGAACACAAATATGCAAGTGATCGATTTGACAGAAGGCATAGAAAAAAGAGCCATAGCTTCACACGCACATCACGAGCACAGTACACATGCTAAAGAAGAAGGTACAGGGAAAGACCCCCACATTTGGACAGATCCTGAAAATGTAAAGATCATTGCGCTGCATATCTATGAAGCATTGATAAATCTTGACCCTGACAATAAAACCTATTATAGAGCCAATTATGAAAAGTTCATTGCCCATATCAGCCATACAGACAAGCAGATCAAAGAGATACTTTCAGACACAGCTAAAGGCTCAAAGTTTATGGTCTTTCACCCTTCATGGGGGTATTTTGCCTCTGCTTACGGTTTGGAGCAACTCTCTGTAGAAATAGAAGGGAAATCTCCAAAACCTAAAGAGATGATAGAACTTATCAAAGAAGCCAAAGCAGAGAAGATATCAGCCATCTTCACACAACCGGAGTTTTCGGATTCTGTTGCGAAGGTGATGGCAGACGAGTTAAAAATAGAGGTCGTGAAAGTCTCTCCTCTTGCAGCAAACTGGTCAGAAAATCTCATAAAGATAGCCCATGCCATTGCAGGAAAATAGTCACTCAGTCATTGAGATAAAAGCACTCTCCTTTGCCTACGACAGAGATATGATATTAGAAAATATAAATCTCTCTGTCCAAGAGCGTGACTTCCTCGCTATCATTGGTCCCAACGGCGGGGGAAAGTCAACACTGCTTAAACTCATACTGGGTTTAGAGAAGGCAAAACAAGGAAGCATCAAAGTCTTTGGCAAAAACCCTTCAAAAAATCTTTCACTCATCGGTTACGTCCCTCAAAACACCAATGTCAATACCGATTTCCCCATCAAAGTCATTGAAGTGGTTCTCATGGGTCATGTGGGTGAAAAAACCCCTCTTTTTGGTTACGGGAAAGATGAGATCGCATGTGCGATGGGTACACTTTCTCAAGTAGGGATGCAGGAATTTGCACAAAAAAAGATCGGCTCACTCTCAGGCGGACAGAGACAAAGAGTGATGATAGCCAGAGCACTCTGCGCCCACCCAAAAATACTCATACTCGATGAACCGACTTCCAGCATAGACATTACAGGGCAAAAAGAGATCTATGAACTCTTAAAACTCCTCAACCAAAATATCACAGTCATCGTAGTAAGCCATGACATTTCAGTCATCCTGGAGTATGCTGACAAAGCTGCGCACATTAACAAAAGACTCTCCTATCATGATATTTCCGATAAAAAGTCCACCTTCCACACCCATGGAGATGAAGAGCATTTTTGTGAGATTGAGCTGCTTCAGATGTTGGGTTCGGAGAGTTGTAATACTTGTGACCCTTCAACCCCTTCGACAAGCTCAGGGACCGAAGTAACTGAACAAGACTCGGTGGCTGAGCCTGTCGAAATCGACGAAGCCCAATGGAGGGAAATAAAATGATAGAAGCCCTCTCCTTTGAATTTATCCAGCACGCACTTATAGCAGGTATTCTTGTCTCTTTCGCTGCGGGTATCATAGGCTCACTCATTGTGGTGAACCGTATGGTCTTTCTAGCCGGTGGTATGGCACATGCCTCTTACGGTGGCATCGGAATGGCTGTCTATTTTGGGTTCCCTATCTTTCTTGGGGCTTCACTCTTTGCTGTAGCCGCAGCCATACTCATCGCTTCACTCACCATGCAGACACGACACCGCATGGACACTTTTATAGGACTCATCTGGGCTGTAGGTATGGCCATTGGTGTTATTTTCATAGACCTGACACCGGGTTACAATGTCGATATGATGTCGTATCTCTTTGGTTCCATCTTAGCAGTCAGTACGGAAGACATCTATTTTATGGCAGCACTTCTTGCTGTCATCATCTTTGTTATCACCTTTTGGTACAGAGATATACTGGCAGTCTCTTACGACAGCGAATATGCCAAACTAAGAGGTGTGAATGTCAAGTTATTCTATACACTGATACTCATACTCTCTGCACTGACCGTAGTCATAGCGATTAAAGTAGTGGGGCTCATCTTGGTGATTGCTATGCTGACCATCCCTGTATACATCGCAGAAAAACTCTCAAGATCACTGCTGAGTATGATGATCATATCGGGGTTTGTTGCCACCCTCTTCACCCTGACAGGACTTTGGTTCTCATATACCTATAACCTGACCTCTGGAGCATCTATTATTCTTATATCTGCTGCTTCATTAGGTCTATTCTTGCTCTTATACAAAGGAAAATAAAATGACTAAACAAATAAATTGGAAATATATACTGCTTCTCATCATAAGCTTCTTTGTACTGGGCTATGTCGTCTTTATACAACGTTACTCAAATGTACAGATCAACAAATATCAAGATATAGTAGTTGTAAAAGAAAATAAAGCCATACAAAAAGGCTGGATACCGGCTATCCTTCCAGAATCTGCCTATGAGATTACAGAGACCCATGATCTGGATGCCAATACCATTTTAGGATCTTTTTTCTACAAAGAAGTAGACGAAGCCGGATTGATGGGACATCTTACTCCTGTTGGAGACATGAACAATACTTCACAATGGGGAAATTTTCTTTTCAAAGTAGATACCATACTCAACAAAGTACAGTACAGAAACAAACCAGGGATTTAAACCTCCTCTGGTTTAAACTTTTTATACAAAAAGTAGCTCCATACATCAATATATCTTGATATATTTAATTTACTCTGCTATACTACGAAAAACTACAAAGGTACAGTATGGAAATATTTCTTAAAACCATTGGTTCACTCAATGACGAAACACGGCTGAAGATCCTCAATTTCATCAATCATCATGAAGAAGTTTGTGTTTGTGACATTGAAAATGCCTTTGGCATGATCCAATCACGTGTTTCAAGACATCTCAAAATACTCAAAGAAGCAGGTTTTTTAAAAGTGGAGAGACGAGGACGCTGGGCATACTACTCTGTTCGCAGACCTCTTGATCTCTTCAGGCAATCCATTTTAGAAGAGATCAGACATTTAGACTTGATTGCCCCCAAATTAAAAAAAGGATGTCATAATGAGTAAAAGAGTACTTATTTTATGTACAGGGAACTCCTGTAGAAGTATCATTGCTGAAGCCCTCATCAATGCTGAACTTGAAGGCATATCTGCTGAGAGTTCAGGGGTGAAAGCTTCAGGAAGAGTCAACCCCAATGCTAAAAAAGTATTGGAAGAGGCAGGTATTTGGAAAGAGTCTTATCATTCCAAAACACTTGATAGCGTCATTGAGAACGATTATGACCTGGTCGTGACCGTCTGTGGACATGCCCAGGAGACCTGCCCAATGTTTCCCAAATCGGTCAAGACAATACACGTAGGATTTGAAGACCCGGACGGAAAAGAATATGTCGCTTTTGAAGAGACATTAAAAGAAATTAAAAATGAATTATTACCAATCATCACAAAGGAATTAAAATGAATAAGAACGTACTAAAAACTGACCAAGGCGTAAAGATCTCATTTACAGGTGCCGTAGAGAAACAAAATATTATCACCATGGTTGAAAACTGTAAAACAGGTTCCTGCGAGTGTATGACCGATGAGACAAAAAAGAGAATAAACAATATGGAAGTCTCAGGTAAAGATGGTGAAGTACATCTTGATCTATCCGGTGCAGTCAGTAAAGAAGAGATAGAAGCGGCACTTGCAAGATCTAAAGTGATCAACTAATGTTTTTAGCTTCAACCCTCTTTCTTATTACACTCATTTTCGTCATTTGGCAGCCAAAAGGTTTACAGATAGGTACTACCGCGGTCATCGGTGCCATTATTGCACTCATTATTGGTGTGGTAAGCTATCAGGACGTAGAGACAGTTATAGGCATTGTTTGGGATGCTACACTGGCATTTATAGGTATCATCATCCTCTCTATGGTGCTTGATGAGATCGGTTTCTTTGAATGGGCAGCCAT
>DQSX01000194.1 GCA_015663065.1 Sulfurovum sp. | reverse complement strand
GGAATTCCTTTCCCCACACTCAATGCCTATATGGCAGCAAGTACGGAGTTACTCGGCGTCATACTCTTGACGCTGGGACTCTTCACAAGGCTCATTTCTGTTCCACTGATAGTAGTGATGGTTGTAGCGATCACTACCGTACACCTGGCTCATGGTTTCTCTGCGGGAAACAACGGATTTGAAATACCTCTGTATTACATGCTGTTCCTGGGCATCTTTGCTTCATTTGGAGCCGGAAAATTCTCTTTGGATTTTCTATTGTTCGGAGACGAACAGTAGTCGTCTGAATACAAATACATTCATACAATAAAAGGATATACAATGAAAAAAATGATCAAATTAGGACTTATCGTACTCGGAGCTTCGGCATTAACACTTACAATGGCATCTGCGACCTGCGGTTCAGGAAAAGAAGCTCCCAAAGCTATGAAGTGCCAGGCAGGAAAATGTGGCGGTGCTGACAAAAAGAAAGGGATGAAGTGTAACGCCGGAAAATGTGGCGGTGACAAGAAAGAGATGAAAAAAGATGCAAAGAAAGAAGCCAAAGGCAAATGCGGCGTAGGCAAATGCGGTGGCGGTAAATAAATCTACAAGTAGCCTTCCTCTTCCCTCCTCTACCCTTTATCGGGTAGAGACTCCACTAATTTTTCACAATTCATAGTATAATACTCATATCATCTATAAAGGATATTCCAATGAGAAAAAAAATACTCATGACTTCTCTTGTATTACTGTCGCTGTCAGGATGCCAAAATGCAAAAGAAAACCAGGCAGAACATGATGCAAAAATTGCAGCACAGGCAAAAGCCGAATTACGTGCAGAACTTGAAGAAGCGCGACGACAAAAAGAAGCAGAACTGCAAAAAAACAATAAACTGGGCCATATGGGCATCAGTACCGATGACGGAAAGCTTATTATCGATACTCATAAAACCAAAGATTTCCTTCAGCAAATGGCTGAAAAAATGAAAGACCACGCTGATAAGTTTTCCAAAGATTTTGAAAAAGGTGTGATCGACGATAAAGAAGCCGGTATTGAAATGAACCAGACACATATCAATATTGACCTGAACAAAACAAAAAGTTTTCTGGAAAACTGGGAAAAGACTTTAGAAGGCTATGCCAAAGAGTTCAACAAGATGACTCAGGAATACAGTAAAGAACTAAAGAAGGATACAAATGCAGCAAATTGATATGAATTCAGACGAGTTCCAGGCAGAACTCGAAAAAACATGGACTTTTGTAGAAAAGGTCAACAGACAGTTCGGTCTGGTCCAAAACCCCAATGAAGAGGTAAATGAAGGTGTTGCCATGGGGCTTGCACGAAACAGACTCATATACGGTAAAAGATTTTGTCCCTGTTTTATGGTCGAGGGAGAGACCAAAGAGGAGCAAAAAGCTGCCAATAACCGCATCTGCCCCTGTAAGCCTGCTTTGGAAAAGGAGATCCCAGAAGATGGTCTGTGCCACTGTGGTATTTTCTGTACACCGGAGTATGCTGCCGCACAGGCACAGCACAATGAAATAGAGGAAATTGTACATACCCACTCAAAAGGTTTGACAAAAGAGCAGGCAGAAATGCTTTTAAAAGAGGAGCAACTTGACGGAGATGAACTCGAAGCACTCATAGAAGCCAGAAAGCTTAAAATGATCGACTTTACCCTCATTGATGTACGTGAATTCATGGAGTTTCAAATGGGCCACATCGTCGGAACAGACGCCCTGGTACCCACCTCACAGTTCTATGCAAAAATAGAAGAACACAATGACAAGAAACAAACACCGGTCATTGTCTACTGTCATACAGGCAGCAGAAGTTTCCAGGTACAACACGCCATGAAATCCCTAGGCTTCGAACACATCTGCAACCTTCGCCCAGGTATCATTGCTTACCCTGGTGAAACAGCGCGAGGGTAGTATTATTGCTTAGGGGGATAAGCCCCCCTACGCGTTACAGGGCTATTTTTTAGCCTGTAAAAATCTCATACAAAAAGAAATTAGTGTAACACGGCAGCAGTTTGTACTTTTTTATCAATGCGTGGAACGTGCTTTTGGGTTCGTTTTCTTTTTTTGCGCATTGCAAAAAAGAAAAGGAATGAAAGAAACTCAAACCAAATACAAATCAATAATAAAATTTATGGGAAAATAATTAAATAGGGTTGAGGAGCCAAAGCCCCCCAAAGATAGTTAAGATAAACTATTTCGCAAGTGCTGCTTTAGAAGCATCAGCTACTTTTGTGAACGATTCAGGAGCATTCATTGCCATGTCAGCAAGAATTTTTCTGTCAAGTTCGATATTTGCAAGTTTAAGACCATGCATGAACGTAGAATACGTCATACCATTCAATCTTGAAGCTGCATTGATACGAACGATCCACAATCTTCTGAAGTCTCTTTTCTTTTGTCTTCTATCTCTGTAAGCATATACTAATGAACGTTCAAGTTGTTCTTTGGCTTTTCTGAAGTGTTTTCTTC
>DQSX01000040.1 GCA_015663065.1 Sulfurovum sp. | reverse complement strand
TCCGCCACCTCGCTTCTGTCCTCCGCCTCTACCGTTTTGTATAGGCTCTGCTTTAATGTTAGGGTCTGGAGTAAAAGCTTCAATATGTACTTTTTTGATCTCTGATTTAATGAACTTTTCAATATCAAAAAGTAATTTATGCTCATCAATACATACAAGAGAAACTGCCTCACCACTCTGTCCTGCACGACCTGTACGACCAATACGGTGTACATAGTCTTCCGGTACATTAGGAAGTTCGTAGTTCACTACATGAGGCAATTGGTCTATGTCAATTCCCCTTGCAGCAATGTCTGTGGCAACCAGTACACGGATCTCATTGGCTTTAAAAGAAGCCAGTGCTTTGGTTCTGGCACCCTGACTTTTGTTTCCGTGAATAGCAGCTGCGGAAATACCCGCTTCTTCCAGTTGTTTGGTCAGTTTGTTTGCACCGTGTTTGGTACGGGTAAATACCAAAACCTGTCTCCAGTCATTGGTTTTAATAAGCTGGGAGAGCAACTCTCTTTTACGACCTTTGTCTACATAATGCACCACTTGGGATATCTGCTCTGCTGTCGTGTTTTCACGTGCCACTTCTACCAGTACAGGGTCTTTTAGAAGTCCTGAAGCCAGTTGTTTGATCTCTTTTGAAAAGGTTGCTGAGAAAAGAAGCGTTTGTCTCTTTTTTGGCATCATTTTCATCAGTTTTTTGATGTCGTGTATGAATCCCATGTCAAGCATTCTGTCCGCTTCATCAAGTACCAGTGTCTCCAATGCAGAGAAGTCTATGCCTTTCTGTCCGGCAATATCCAGTAGTCTTCCCGGTGTAGCAATGACAATGTCCACCCCTTTGCGAATAGTTGCCAGCTGAGGGTTAATGCCGACGCCACCGTAAACGACTGTGGAGCTGTACTTCATATATTTTCCGTAAGTCTTGATACTCTCAGCCACTTGTGCCGCAAGTTCACGTGTTGGTGTCAAGACAAGAACGCGGATCTGGTTTTTTCCCATTTTGGGGTGGGTTTCGGAGAGTCTTTCGAGTAAAGGCAATGTAAAACCGGCTGTTTTTCCTGTACCGGTCTGTGCTGCTGCCAGTACATCTTTTCCTTCTATAACAACAGGTATAGCCTGTTTTTGAATAGGTGTTGGGGTATCATACCCCTGATCTTTAATTGCTTTGAGAAGAGAATCGTTAAGTCCCAGGTTTGCAAATGACATAAGTATCCTAATGTATAATTATCCGAGCCTACCATATTGGTAAATAGGTCGGTCTTAGGCTGAGTATGTGTTTGATTTGTAAACCAAAGAATGGTTAAAAAAGAAAGTCGTTGACCGATGTACGCTTAAATTAGTCTGACATTATAGCGTAATTTATTAACAGACCAATAACGTTGCATTTTGCCATTTCAAAGTGTTTTGATATAATCTATACTATGACGATAGAAAGGTATCAAAAAAATGAAACAAACCGTATGGCTTGGTCTATTTGCCTTTGCACTCTTGGCTACGGGATGTGCAGAGGATGACCCTGCACCAAAATGTAGCACAAAACCCATAAGCTATCAGGAGTTCAAAGCACATCAGGAGAGTCAAAAGACTTGGTCTCAGACTTATAATAACTCCACAAAGTAGTTCCTATCGCTTAACTGGATAAAGCAGTGCCCTCCTAAGGCGTAGCTAGAGGTTCGAGTCCTCTTAGGAATACCAATAACAACAGTGGAGAAAATATTAAAATATTAAAGATGGACAGGTTCTGAAGTAAGCACACTTGACCCATTTAAGTTTTTGTGCTATAAATAGGACTAAATATATCTGATTAAGGATCAACATGGCAAATGAAGGATTGGATAAAGCCGTTTCGGGTGACTATGCTCTGGGTTTTGAGATAGACATTGAAACCGAAACAGTACCTCCCGGACTGGATGAAAGTACCATTAAATTCATCTCAAAAAAGAAAGATGAACCCGAGTGGATGCTTGAGCTTCGTCTTAAAGCGTTGAAAAAGTGGGAAACCATGACTGAACCACACTGGGGACACTTGGATTATGAGCCTATTGACTACCAGTCTATCTCTTACTTTTCAGCACCCAAAGAAGGCATTGACAGTCTGGACGAAGTGGACCCTAAGATCCTGGAAGCCTACAACAAGCTTGGTATCTCACTGGAAGAGCAAAAACAGCTTGCAGGGGTCAAAGTAGCTGTGGATGCCGTGGTAGATTCTGTTTCAGTGAAAACCACCTACTCTGATGAACTTAAAAAGCATGGTGTTATTTTCTGTTCCATCTCTGATGCCATTCGTGACTACCCGGAACTCATAAAAAAATATATGTTCTCAGTCGTACCCATGGCAGACAACTACTTTGCTGCACTGAATTCAGCGGTCTTTACGGATGGAACCTTTGTTTACATTCCAAAAGGCACACGCTGTCCTATGGAGCTGAGTACTTACTTTAGGATCAATGCGCTCAATACCGGTCAGTTTGAACGTACACTCATTGTCGCAGATGAAGGCTCGTATGTTTCTTACAATGAAGGCTGTTCTGCACCCACACGTGACGACCATCAGTTACATGCTGCCGTGGTAGAACTGGTCATCCTAAAAGATGCAGAGATCAAATACTCGACTATTCAGAACTGGTACCCCGGAGATGAAACAGGTAAAGGCGGTATCTATAACTTTGTTACCAAGCGTGCCATCTGTCAGGGAGAAAATGCAAAAGTTTCATGGACACAGGTGGAGACTGGCTCTGCCATTACATGGAAATACCCCTCCTGTATACTCAAGGGTGACAACTCTGTAGGGGAATTTTACTCTGTTGCCGTGACCACCCTTGCCCAGCAGGCAGATACCGGAACAAAGATGATACACCTTGGTAAAAATACCAGCTCAACCATCATCTCAAAAGGTATCTCTGCCATGAAAGGGCAAAATACCTATAGAGGCTTGGTGAAGATCGGGGCGAATGCCACGGGATCGAGGAACTACTCTGAGTGTGACTCTCTGCTCATAGGTTCAAACTGCGGTGCCCACACTTTTCCGTACCTGGAGTCTAAAGATACTCAGGGACAGATAGAGCATGAAGCAACCACTTCAAAGATCTCAGATGAACAGCTTTTTTATCTGCGTCAACGAGGTATTAATGAAGAAGATGCGGTCTCTATGATCGTGCATGGTTTTTGTAAACAGGTCTTTTCCCAACTCCCTATGGAGTATGCAGTGGAAGCCAAAGCATTATTAGAATTAACATTAGAAGGAAGTGTAGGATGAGTACAGTGATGAAAATAGAGAATTTACAGGCAAAGATCGGTGACAAGGACATACTTAAAGGGCTTAATTTAGAACTTGAACCGGGAAAAGTACATGCCATCATGGGACCAAACGGTGCAGGAAAATCAACACTTTCAAAAGCTCTAGTAGGTCACTATGATGTAGAAGTCACAGGTGGAGACATCACCTACAAAGGCAAAAGCATTAGAGATATGGAAGCAGAAGAGCGTGCCTTAGAGGGCATCTTCCTCTCTTTTCAGCACCCTGTAGAGATACCGGGAGTCAACAATGCCTACTTTTTAAGAACCGCACTCAATGCCAAACGCAAACATGAAGGCAAAGAAGAGTTGAATGCAGCAGAGTTCCTGCGTCTGATGAGAGACCATTTGGAAATGCTTGGTATGAAGTCAGACATGATAAGCCGTTCACTCAATGAAGGTTTCTCAGGCGGAGAGAAAAAGCGTAATGAAATTTTGCAAATGCTCATACTTGAACCTGAAGTCATCATCCTCGATGAGATCGACTCAGGGCTTGACATCGATGCTTTACGTGCAGTCTCTGAAGGGATCAACAAGATGAAAGACGGCAAACGCTCTTTCCTTGTCATTACCCACTATTCACGTATATTGGACTACATTGAGCCTGACTACATCCACGTACTCAAAGAGGGAAAGATCATCAAAACCGCTGGTCCTGAACTGGTAGGAGAGCTTGAGGAACATGGATACGACAGCATTGAGGAAGAGAAATGAAACTCTCTGACTTAAAAGACATGAAAGTAGAGGCATTGCTCTCTGCTTTGAATGTAAAAGGAAGAGAGGCTTTGGCTGAACGCTTTGTGACCCTTGGTCTGCCAAGTAAAAAGTCTGAAACCTACCGTTATTTTGATGCTGAAACCCTCTTTGAAAAAGAGTACAAAACACTTGACTATCTGCCAAAAACCATAGCAGAGAGCGAGAAGATCATCATTACAGATGGTGTCGTCACGGCTGCACCCAAGGGTTTGCGTATTTATACAGAAAGCTGTGAACAGATAGACATGGAGCATTTTGATCCGCTCTATTATCTGGGTCACTTGCTCTCACCTCAGGTCATTAAAATAGAAGTTGACGGAGATGTGGAACTTGACCTTGAACACCGTTTCACCCAAAGTGAAACATTGATCTCTTACCGTATTGTACTCTACAACCAAAGCAACCGTCATGCCACACTTTATGAGAATTTTGTGGCTGACGCCATTAAAAACTCACTGGTACTTTATGGGTACGATATGCACATTGCACAAGACTCTACACTCAACGTGGTCAAACTGCAAACCATGCAGTCACAACAGTACAACATGGTAGCTTCCAACAGAGTCAATGTTGCAAAACAGGCCAATGCACTCTTAAAGAGTTTTGACCTCGGTGGAGAGCAAGGTCTGCAAATACTTAAAGTAGATCTTGACACTCGTGCACATGTAGAAGCTGGACACCTGCTCTACCTCAATCAGGATGCCAAGCGCGGTACCGTTTCTCAGATCATCCACAAAGGGGAGCATTCTACTTCCAAACAGGAAGCCAAGAACATCCTTGATGGTAAGGCAAGAGGTATCTTTGATGCACTCATCAGAGTGGAACATGCTGCGAAGTACACGAAAGCGCAGCAAAATTCTAAAGCGATCTTGTTAGATGAAAAAGCCTATATGGTTTCAAAACCACAACTGGAAATTTACATTGATGAACTCGAAGCATCACACGGATCAACCACAGGGCAACTCGATGAAAAACAGCTTTTTTACCTGCAAAGCCGTGGTATTTCTTATGTCGAGGCACGTAAAATGCTTGTCATTGCCTTTGCCAATACGCTCATAGAAACAGTCAAAGATGCCAGACATCAGGAACGCATTAAAGAAGCATTTGAAGCAGTATTTTATGCTGCTCACCAATAAAGGAAAAACTATGAATAGGCAAGAAAATATGCTGGAAACGGTAGCACGGTACAAAGAAGACTTTGATCTTTTTCCTACTGCCAACGATAAAATAGAATATATTTTTGATCTGGGGAAAAAGCATACTACCCTCCCTGATGAAGAGAAAAATGATGCCACATTTGTAGAGGGCTGTGCCTCGGCTGCCTGGCTCATGGGTGAATGTAAAGAGGGTAAACTTATTTTACGTGGTGAAGGAACTTCCGAGATGGCAAAAGGGATGCTCACTCTGCTTCTTGACATCTTTGGAAACCGCACAGCAGACGAGATACTCTCTTTTGATCCTGCCAAACTGCAAGAGATGGGTGTGGTAGAACTACTCTCACCTGTACGTCAGCAGAGTTTGGAAGCCTTTTTAACTAAAGTCTATACCTACGCAAAACGCTGTAAAGAGAAGGAATAAAAGATGGACATCAACAATATAAAAATAGACGACGTACCTACAACCACAGCAGAACTGGAAGCATACGAAGCAAAGTTTCCCAAAAATACTCAAGTGGACATCGATGCCAAAATGGCTGCAGAGAAAAAAGCCTTTTTAGAGAAACAGCCTTCAGACTCTGAAATGGAAGAAAAAGTAGTGGAACACCTTAAACAGATCTACGATCCTGAACTGCCGGTGAACATTTATGACCTTGGCTTGGTCTATGAAGTAAAATGCTGGACCAATGAAGTCTCCATGCTTAAAATGTGTAAGATCACCATGACACTTACCTCTGCAACCTGTTCCTTTTCCCAAGTCATCATAGACTTGGTCAAAAGCATTGTCAGCAGACAATCCGGACTTGAAAACATCGATGTAGATATCGTTTTTGATCCACCCTGGAATCAGGAGAAAATGACAGATGATGCCAAACTGGCGATGGGGCTGCTTTAAGCCCTCGGTAGTGAGGTCTTAGTCACCGTAACACAGCGTATTTTTTACATTTGAATGCTGTATTTTTATGCCGGCATAGGTATCGTCTGCGTTAAAGACACAGGCAAACTCTTTCAAATGGGTACTGTCCACACTGTAACGTCCATAAATGACTTTTGCACCTCTCTTATATTCAATAGGATAGAGATAGATATCTCCAGAATATATCCCAAACTTTTTTGCCACTTCACGCTTACAGTAATAAGGCATTTTTTTCTCTGACACTGTCGTATAGAGATCATCACTCGGTATGGACTCCGTATCGGCACATCCTACTATGCCTGCCATAGAAAATACCAATAATGGCAGTGTTAACATTTTATGCATCTATCTTCCTTGTTTAATTACTTAAATCATACCCAATATTTACTTATGTAAGTTAATTAACTGTCAAGTTCCACCACGTTGTTCCACTTTATCAAAAGCATAAGCCCGAAACGCATCGGGTGAAATCTTAAATAGTTCAGGTTTCATTT
>DQSX01000078.1 GCA_015663065.1 Sulfurovum sp. | reverse complement strand
TTAATGACCTTTATGTACGTATGATCGATGCGATGGTTGAGAGTGAGATCGAAGAGTTCAATAATGCAAAGAGTTTTTAAAAAAACTGACTGAAATAAGATCAGTCGCATAGGCTCACCGCCGAAGGGGTCTCAGTGGCAATACAGTAGAAAGGACGCTGTTTATACATGTTTTCATAACAATAGCGACCTTTTTTACCACAAGTTCAATAGATTTATAAAAATAAAATTTATTATATATTACTTTTTTATGCCAAAGTACACTCTTTCTCTATGTGTACTCTTTTGCACAGAGCTATGCTACAATGATATTGGAGCTTTTTGCATAATCCGCTGAGAGCATTGGGGTTATTCAGATGGTTTATGATAAAAAGGAGTATTTTTGAAAATATTATTGCTTGAAGATGATGTGATCTTGCAGGAGATCATTGAAGAGTTTCTTATTGAAAACGGTTATGAGGTCAACTCTTTTTATGATGGAGAAAAGGCACTCGATGCGATTGGGAACAGCCATTATGATCTATTGTTGCTTGATGTGAATGTTCCGAGTATAAACGGCTTTGAGATACTCTCTTACCTTCGTGATATCGGTAATACCACCCCAGCTATTTATATTACTTCACTTGCTGGGATCAATGACCTCAAAAAAGGCTTTGAGTTGGGTGCGGATGATTATCTGAAAAAGCCTTTTGATCTTGAAGAACTGCAGGTACGTATCGAACATATAGTAAAAGCAAATTGTCTTCAGGATGAGATAGAGTTTAACGGTATGCGGTTTATTCCCAAGGCACATCAGATATATATTGGGGAGAAGGTGATTGAGATGCGCCAGAAAGAGGCACAGGTATTGGAATACTTTGTACAAAATCAGGGAAAGATTATCTCTTGTGACGAGATCATCGAAAATGTATGGGAGGATGAAAATGTCCCTACCCATGCGACCATCCGTACCTATATCAAAAACCTGAGAAAGATGTTTGATAAAGAGTATTTTGACAACATCAAAGGAGAGGGTTATCGTTTTAACATCATATGAACGCAGGTCACTCTCCCGTTTTCTAACTCTTTATCTGATTTCAGTCTTTGTTTTGTTGGTAATCATCGGGTATCTTTTTTTCGAAAATAACCGTGCGTCGATGAAGAGTGCGATGAAGTTTGAGATGATGTACCAGGGGCGTATGCTCTCTTCCATGATCGTGATGGAGGCAATGAAAGGAAAAGAGATGGATGAAGCTGACAAGCTTAATTTTTTGGCCTCTCTGAAACACTGCCGTTTTGATGTAGGCTATTATGATAAAGAACAAGATGCTATCTATTCAGAGATCGATGAGGTTGATAGATTTGATAAAGATTTCTATGTCAAAGATAATAGCTGTTATACGGTAATAGAGGATAAGAGCGATCATATGGGTGTGCACTATATTGTTCTTAAAGAGAATGAGTTAGTTGGCAGTTTTCAGCAGCTGCGTATTAAAATTATAAGCTATCTATTGTTCTCTTTTTTGCTGATGGGGGTGGTCGGGTATTTTCTGGGACGTCTATTCCTGCGTCCGGTACGTGAGCAGATAGAAGCGTTCGATCGGTTTATCTCCGATACTACTCATGAGCTCAACACTCCGATATCAGCTATTTTGATGACCATCCAATCACTTAAAGGGATAGATGAGAAAAAGAAGAAGCGCTTGGAGGCAAGTGCAAAACGTCTCAATATGATGTATAGCTCGCTAACCTACAGGTTAGAGGGGAAAGAGGAGAAAGCAGAACCCTTTTGTTTTGCCAAAGTGATCGAAGAGAGGGTAGGGTATATCAGGGAACTTATTGAGGCAAAGCATCTTCATGTTTCAGTCGACCTGGAGCCTACAGAGGTGAGGATGTCACACTCTTCTGCCGAACGCCTGATTGACAATCTGCTTTCCAATGCGATCAAGTATAGTGATGTGGGAGACAGTATTACTGTAACACTCAGGAATAGAGTACTGAAAGTATCTGATACCGGTATCGGTATTGATAAAACGGTACAGGAAGATATTTTCAAGCGTTATATACGTGCCAATAATGAGCGCGGCGGTTTTGGTATAGGTCTCAATATTGTACTGGGTATCTGTAAACAGTATAAGATCAAAATTGATCTAAAGTCTGAAAAAGGGGTGGGAAGTACCTTTATTTTGACTTTTCCACTCATGAAACAGTAGATTCAAAACTGTATTTTCCCTGACAATTATTCGACACTATCCATCAAGATACCGATAATATCGGTCATGGTCAAGATACCCAGAAGTTCATTGTTGTCTATAACCAGAAGACGTTTAATGGAGCTTGTAACCATCATTTTGGCTGCGTACTTGATGTCAAGTTCGGCGGAAACGGAAAAAGCTGGTGTAGTAGCAATGTCATAGACATTAAGCAGGTCAATGTCACCGTCTTCAGCAACGATACTTTGCAGGATATTTTTAAACGTTACCAGACCATAGGCACCCGAAGGTGAGGTCTTTTCTACAATGACAGAGCGGACTTTATGACTCCTCATTAACTTAAGAGCTTCTCTCACGGGTGCCATAGGGGATACACTTATTAGTTTTTCTTTTGGGGTCATTACTTTTTTTACCAGCATTTCATTCTCCTTTATATCATGCTTTTGATATCATCTTCAAACTTATGGAGTCGCCCATTCAAATCATAAGTGCAATTCACCTCAATTACGCGGCTAATTCCTTAGCATATTCTTTGAAAAATACTTCATACGGCGTTCTGTAATCCACTTTAACATCGCAAGCATTGGATCTGATTCTGTCATAAACCCCATCATCACATGTTGAAACAACTCTTTATCGCTTATTTTCATTTTACTCTCCATTTTT
>DQSX01000001.1 GCA_015663065.1 Sulfurovum sp. | reverse complement strand
GATATCAACAATTCAAAAACCTATGCCGATGCACATATTTTTCTGGCACACAGAGCAAAAGAAGTTGGACTTATT
Source organism: Sulfurovum sp. (assembly GCA_015663065.1). GTDB lineage: Bacteria > Campylobacterota > Campylobacteria > Campylobacterales > Sulfurovaceae > Sulfurovum. The sequence goes on along the minus strand of DQSX01000001.1, from coordinate 5,516 downwards.
GATGAAGTAGGCATCATCAGCAATGCGAAAGATGCGCTTCTCAAAGAGACAAATATTACCAAACCGGTATGGAAGAAAAAAGACAAACTGGAGTCATTTATAGAAGAGCTTTCCTCACAGGCTCTCTTTAAAGTACAAAGTTACTTTTACGGGTTAAAAGCCGAGCTGTAGCAACTCCCACTCCTTCCCGCTTACAACACGGGAACAGGAGAACAAAGAAGTATTTTAAGGACTCAAAGCAGATTTTAAATACAAAAGCAGTACATACCTGTATGCTTTGTCTGTATCCGGCAGAAGAGTACTCATCAACTATACATAGGTACTTGCCTGCAGAAAATCTTTCGCGATCTCTTCGGGATCTTCAAGACCTATGGATACACGAATAAGGCCTTCCGTTATACCAAGAAATCTACGTATCTCTGCATCAAAATCGCTGTAGATCGTACTCTCCATATGCAGTGCCAGTGTTCTGTTATCGCCGATATTGGCTGTAAGTGTGACAAGATTTAGGGTATTGAGCAGTGCAAAGGCCCGTTCCGCCGTACCACAGTCCAGTGTCAGCAGAGGACCGCAGCCATTGGGAAAATCAAGCTGATAACGCGCATAATCTTCACTTCGGGGCAGTGACGGGTGCTTCACCTCAATACCTTCAGGCAACGATTTTTCGAGTATTTCAGCTACTTTTGCTACAGACCTGTTCACGCGCTCTATACGCAGTGCAAGGGTTTCAAGCCCAAGCATTGTCAAAAATGACCCAAAAGCATTGGCTGTCATTCCCATATCACGGATCGCACGTTTTTTACAGATAGGGATAAATGCTTTATGCCCTGCCTTCCGAATGATGGGATGAAGATCTTTATACTTCTCATTGTGGAGTTTGTCGCCCTCCTCTTTGACTGCTCTAAATACAGCTATACCGCCCAGTGCAGCAGAGTGACCGCTCATGTTCTTGGTACTTGAATGTATAACGATATCTGCACCAAGCTCCAATGGGCGTACCAGAAGCGGTGTAACGGTATTGTCTACCACCAACAGGGTCTCATAGCTGTTACAGAGATCTGCAATACGTTTCATATCCGGCAGCCTGAGGCTTGGGTTTCCCACACTCTCCATAAGAACCATCTTTACACCTGCAGCCAGTTTCTTCTCCATATGCGTAAAGTCATCGACATTACAGAAACTGCTCTCTATACCAAAACGCCTAAGTGTCTCATTGATCAAAGTATAGGTACCGCCGAAGAATCCTCCGATACACAGTACCTCATCACCCGCTTTCAGCAGTGCAGTGGTCACCATGGCAAGTGCCCCCATTCCCGAAGCTGTCGCTATCGCACCAAATCCACCCTCCATTTTTGCCACAATAGATTCAAGTTTCCCGTTCGTCGGATTCCCTACCCTGGCATAAAGCGGTTTATTGATTTCTCCGGCAAAAATACCTTCCGCCTCCTGTGCATCGGTATAACCATATGCAGCAGAAGGTACGACTGTCGGTGCAACAGGCCCTACTTTCGAACCCACACTTTGTACAAGCAGGGTATTGTAATAATTGAAATCTTTTTCCATATCTCTGTCCTAGATAGAATAATTGAGCGTTTTATTGGCTTTCATCTGGTAGTTCTTCAGCTCTGAAAGTGGTACATCAAATACCTCGGAAACCCCTTTTTTGATATCTTCCCAAAATAGTTTTAGTACAGCATTGTTCGTACGACAAAGATCTGAAAAGGCATCGGTCTCCAAGATCAGTACGATCTCTCTGAGTGTGATATCTTTAAGCTCTTTGGCCAGTTTATAACCTCCGTGTGCCCCTTTGACACTCGTAAGTACACCCTGTTTTTTGAGTTCAAGAAGGATCTGCTCGAGAAAACTCTGGGGGGTCGCTGCACGTGCAGCGATCTCTTTGATCTTCAAGACTCTGCCTGTCTGGATCGTGCCCAGCTCATGAAGTGCCGCTACTGCATAAATGGTCTTAGTTGAAATTCCTATCATATATTCTTACCTTGCATAGTTGTAAAGCATAGTATAGCTTACATCCTATACAAAAATCGAATAAAACTTCAAGAAATGCACAGATCATCAGGATAAATGCTATGGCAGTAGCCATTTTGGCAAACCCCAGCAATGAGAACAGAATAATCATTAAAGTAACTGCAAGACCAAGATAGAGTGCAAATCGCTTGGGGGCCTCATCGGAATATTTCGGAACAGCTTTCCACTGTTTCAGGATCAGTTTTCCCGTCTGGGCAAACAGACTGTAGCTCTCTTGCCTCAAAGCCCTGACGATAAAGTCAAAAAGCATGATAAAAATAAAGAGTTTTATTTGTGTAACAGCAAACAGCAGTGTAAAAAGAAGTACCTGAAAAGAGACAACTCTTACAAGATTGGTGTCAACACGTCTAGTTGAAATAGGACATGACGGAGACATAATCGTCCTTTATGTTTAGAAATTAAAAGCACCTCTAAATACCCCAGAGATCCACAACATTTGATTTCGGTTTAAAATTCAACAATATAAAGGGGAGACTACAACAATCTTAAAAAAACAAATGCCCTTGTCCATGTGAATATCTAGGGTTTTTACAAGTGCTTTGTGCAAATGCATATGGTAGTTTAACTAAAAACAAAATCATTGTCAAGTAAATCAATAGATTTTATTACATTGTAATTTAATGTTAAAAAATATTTCAAGGAATATATGCACACATATTGCACAAATTCAAAGTACAATTAGCCATTAAACAAAACAAGGCTAAAAAAAGATGCGCACAATTCTCTCCATACTTTTACTTGTAAATCTGGTACAGGCACAAAGTATCAGCCGGCTTGTAGAACAATCACTCAAAAAACACCCCTCTTTACAGACGATCAAACATCGTTTAACCGCAATGGATGAACGTATCCTTAAAAGTCAGAAGTGGCAAAATCCTGACCTGAGCTTTACTGTCAACAATATTCAGTTCAGTGATCTCTCCAACCGCTCTTTGGAGCCTATGCAGTATGAAGCACTCAATGTAACCCAGAAGTTCCCCTGGTTCGGAAAGCTGAAGGCACGAAAGGACGTGGAGGAAGCACGTAAACACCTGCTTCTTAACTCTTACGATGCTGCGAAGGTGGCACTTGCTCTTCAGATCAAGATAACCAGCTATACGGTCAAAGAACTCGAAGCACGTATCTATATTTTACGTAAATACATTCAACTGGCAAAACAGAACATAAAACTCTATACCGATACGATCGCTACGGATTCCATGAGCCATGCAGAAAGTATCACCGCTGAGCTTTCTCTCTCAAAGATCGAAGTGAGAATGGAGCGTTACAGTGCTTTGCTTAAAGCACAGAAGGAGAAACTTGCCTATCTTGTTCAGAGCAAAGTGGGAAAAATAGACGACAGACTGTATATTAGCCGACTTCCGTCTCTTAAGCATTACCTCTCTAAAATGTCAAACAATCCTACCTACCGTATGAAAGATTCCAAACAGAAGATTGCCGCAGCAAACAAAGCACTGGTCGATCTTGAAGCAACACCTGATCCGTATGTCAAAATGGGTTATTTCCATCGTAATGACTTTGAAGATTATGCTTCTGTTACTGTAGGCTTTGCCGTACCGATTTACGGCACTGAAACACTCAATTCCGAGATCGCACGGAAAGAGAGGCTCTCAGCCCGGAGCGATCTTCTTGACTACAGATCCCTTCTTAAAAGTGAGATCAGATCCAACTATGCCAGACTCAAGGAGGCATCCCGTATCTACTTCATTATCCAGGAAAAAAGCCTTCCTCAGCTTTCGCATATGCTTGAGCTCAGTTCTGCAGCCATTGAAAAGGGGGCCGATCTCTTCACCTATACCAATATACTTGAGCAAAAACTGTCACTGGAAGAAGAGAGTATTGCAGTTGTGGCAGAATACCTCAGAACCAAAGCAAAACTTAAAGCACTCACAGGAGAGATATAATGCAAAAACCGACTACTATACTTTTAATTGCACTTCTTGCTGCAACATCTGCCTATGCTGAAATGAAATGTGAAGCGGGCAAATGCGGTGCAGCGATGGAAACACCAAAGAAAATACTGCCCAAAACACCGGAAAAAACAAAACAGGAAAAAACACTCCGCACACAAAAAGTCACCGTAAAACAGCTTTTCAATGTCATAACGACCCGAATCAGTAAAAAGGTAACAGCTCCATCACAAGTCAATTACGGATATATCGTTCCCGATGAGAGTAAAGTGTTCGACATTACCGCATGGTACTCCGGTTTCGTTGTCGAACTCTATGCCAATACCCATTACCAAAAAGTCAAAAAAGGAGAAGTGCTTGCAAAGGTCTATTCACCTGAAGTCTATAAAGCAAAACAGGATTATCTCAATGCACTTAACTTTAATGCCAAACGCCCCTCACCTTCCATGGTAAAAAGTTCAAGGGTCAAACTTCAGCTTCTCAATGTGAATGAGCAGGAGATCAAAGCGATCGAAGAGACAAAGCGTGTCGACAGATATACTGACCTGGTCGCACCTGCTTCAGGCTGGATCTTTGAGAAAAATATCAATGAAGGATCTTCTTTCAAGTCAGGAAGCAGACTCTTTAAGATCGTGAACACCGGCACAGTATGGCTGGAAGCGAAACTCTATCCGAATGAATTGGAAAAACTGAATACCCTGATGCACTTTACCGTAAGAACCGAAGGTATAGACACAACCTTCAAAGCAGAAAAGAGTCTGCTCTATCCCAGACTGGACCCAAAAGAGGCAACAGCCACTCTCAGGCTGCTTATAGAGAACAGAAATGAACTGCTGAAACCGGGAATGTATGCTACTGCATACGCCTCTTCCAAAGAAGAAGCCCGACTGCTGATTCCCAGAACAGCAGTCATACGGAAAAATGGCCAGTGGTATGTCTTTCTTGCAACGGAATTCAAAGGCGAATATGAGCCTCTAAAAGTAGAGCTTAAACCCTTGGACAACCAATACTTTGAAGTGCTTGACGGGTTAAAAGAGGGAGATGAAGTGGTCAACAATGCACTCTTCATGATGGATTCAGATGCACAGATCAATGGAGTATACTGATGTACAGTATCACAGATATATTATTTGACAACGTCGATACATTGTGTCCGCTTCAGCTGCAGGTAGATTCATCTTCTCACAATATAACGAAAGGTTTGACATTATGATAGAAAAACTGATAGCCTTTAGTGTCAAGAACCGTTTTCTTGTCCTGATGGCCACCCTCTTTATAGTTCTGGGATCAGTATGGTCCATGCGCAATACTCCGCTTGATGCCCTGCCGGATCTCTCACCGCCACAGGTGATCGTGCAGGTAACATGGAAGGGGCAGAGTCCTGAGATCATTGAGGACCAGGGAACCTATCCGCTAGTATCACAGTTCCTTGCTATTTCCAATATTGAGACTGTACGGGGCTTTTCTACCTATGAAAATGCTCTGATCTATATTATCTTCAAAGAGGGGACTGACCTTTACTGGGCACGCTCCCGTGTTCTCGAACAGCTGGCTTCCGTC
>DQSX01000013.1 GCA_015663065.1 Sulfurovum sp. | reverse complement strand
TTTACTAATAATGAAAATTATTATAAAAAGTGGGAGGTGATAGCTGTTGAATATATTGTGGGTTTAAAAGAGCATCCAGGGATTTAAAAGGAGGAGGAAAATCTATGAAAAAAAGGAAACCAAGTTATAATCTAGGGAGGATTTATTTGGCTTTCTCTGATGCTCTTTTATGGAAGAAGTATATTGCCTTTAGGTTAACCGTATACTAATATAGTAGAATTAGAAACTAGAAATCACATAGGAACGAAAAATGATTAAAAAAATGATACTGGCTTTGGGCATCACTGCAGCACCTTTGTGGGCAACATCGCTGGAACATAAAATAGGACAAATGCTCATGGTAGGTTTCCATGGCACCTCTGCACCTGCAAACTCTCAGATCTGTAAAGATATCAAAAAATACAATGTAGGCGCAGTGATATTATTTGATTATAATCCTGTCAATAAGAACAAAGCTAAAAATATTTCAAACAGGTCTCAATTAAAAAAACTTACTTCCCAACTGCAGTCTTGTTCAAAAGATGGAAAATTGCTTATTGCTGTGGACCAGGAGGGTGGAAAGGTACAACGTCTGAAAAGTAAATACGGTTTTTACGGGAAGTTTCCCAAAGCCTCTTCTGTCATCAAAATGGACCAGAGAGAGATACGGTCTACCTATTTGAAAATGTCAAAAGAATTGGCGTCTGTGGGTATCAACTATGATCTGGCACCGGTGGTGGATCTTGACATTAACATGAAGAACCATGTGATCCACGGTTTAGGTCGTTCTTACGGGAAAGACCCTAAAGTTGTTGCAAAGTATGCAAGTACTTTCATAGATGCGATGCATCATTACGGAGTACTGACCTCACTGAAACACTTCCCTGGACACGGCTCTTCTGTAGGTGATACCCATAAAGGCTATGTGGACGTGACAAAACTTTGGAAGAAAAAAGAGCTTGAGCCTTACAGACTTTTAAAGAATAAAGCAGATACAGTCATGGTTGCACATGTGTTCAATAAAAAGTTAGATGCAAAATACCCTGCGACACTTTCAGCAAAGACAGTCAATGGGCTTTTACGTAAAGAGCTTGGATACAGAGGTGTGGTCATTACCGATGATCTTCAAATGGGAGCGATCTCTAAAAAATATGGTTTGAAAAATACACTGCAGCTTACGATCAATGCAGGTAATGATATTTTACTTTTTGGTAATCAGCTTGACCCTAGAAAAATCGTCACTACAAAAAAACTGGTAGATACCGTAGTGAAGCTCGTAAAAGAGGGGAGAGTGAGTAAGAAGAGTATAGACAACGCTTACAACAGAGTGCAAAACTTAAAAAGAAAGTTGTAAATTCTTTTTAGCATAAAAAAATTTTCTGAAAAAATATTTAAGAATAGTCCAGTATAATTCCTTATTGACCGATGGTCAGTCATTATTTATAAGGATAACTTTGGCAATTATAGTTAATAAAGAAAAGAAGCGTCGAAACATTGCATTTGCCTGTAAAGATCTACTTCTTGAAAACGGCATCAATGAACTTACCATAGCACAGATCGCAAAAACAGCAGGTGTGGGGAAAGGAACGATCTACGAGTATTTTGAAAATAAAGAAGATATTGTTTTTGAAATTATTACAGTGTTCATTGCAGAGTATGAGCATAGACTGTTGGAGATCGTAGATGAAAAGAGAAGTACCAAAGAGAAGTTGTTTCACTTTTTCTATATCATACATGGAGATGAAGAGGGGCATAAACAGCTCAGGATCTATAGAGAGTTTTTGGCTATTTCCATGACACACGGTACCCGGGAGATAATGGATTTCAACAGGAAGTGCAGAGATCTTTTTTTAGATATTTTGAGTCAGATCATAGAAAAAGGGGTAGAGAATGGTGAAATACCTGAGCAGGCTCATGATATGAAGTCTGCACTGCTTACCTTTTCGCTGGGGCTGGTGGTTGATACCCATACGATCGGATTGGATCCTAAAGAAGAGATCAACGGATTGTTGAATACACTGTTTAATTTCATAGAGATGAAGGAGAAGAGATGAAGATCGTTTTATTGATTGTTTTGCCTCTGTTTGTTTTTGCCGGTTCGCATTCACTGCTCCAGTTGATCGCAGAGGCTGGAAAGAACAACAAACAGATCAAAGCAAAAGCGTTGCAAAGCCAAGCGGCTTTAAGTCATACAGATGCACAGGAGCGTGACTTTTGGCCAACCTTTGACATAGGGGGTACCTATACCAATACCAACCCAAGTACAGTTATTATGCCCGGACAGACCACCATCGGGTATGCCAAAGTACAAATGGATCTTTATGACGGTGGACGAAAATCTTCACTTTTGAAGTCTAAAAATTATCTTTATACGGCATCACTTCTGGAAAAAGATGCATTTGAAAAGAGTATGACACTTAACATTGTGAACCACTACTATACGGTCTTAAAACTCCAGGAGATCATTGCTGCATTTAAAGTGCAGACAAAAGAGATCTATGCGCAGATCAAACGTATGAAAAAGTTTACTTCTGCCGGACTTGCCACACAGGAAGATGTGGACAGACTGCAGGCAGAGTATGATAACAACATTTTTACTATAGAAAATGCCAAATTTGAATTGAGAACTGCCATAGAAAATCTTTCACTTTTGAGTGGTGTCTCTGTACAAAATTTGAAAAAGAACAGATTTTTGGAACCTAAAAGAGTCTCATTTGAACCTTATGAAAAGTCCAAAATACTGCATGCCAATGCAGAAGCACTGAAAGAAAATGCCAAAGCTATCGATGCAGGCTATATGCCGCAGTTAAGGGTAGAAGATACCTATAGTACTTCACATTATGATGATGTAGCAGCTGCACCTGGTTTTAGCGGTGACGGTTTTCTTCCGGACAAACAGAACAAACTTCTGCTCTGGGTCAATATGCGGCTCTTTGACAACAGCAGTATGAAAAAAGAGCGTGAATCTCTGATGTATAAGAAGTTGGCAGCAGACTCTGAAAGTATTTATGCCGTCGAAGAGCAGAAAATGCAGTTCAAACTGGCAAAAAGCCGTATGATGACCATTCGTGCCAAAGGAAAGTCTGCCAAATCTGCATTGAATGCAGCCACAAGTACACACAGAAGTATTTTCCAAAAGTATGAAGCCGGGTTGGTTGACAATATTACTTACTTGGATGCTTTGAATAAAAAAACTTTGTCAGATGCACGTTACAAAGAAGCACTGTATGATTATGAGATCTCAAAATCCATTTTCTACTATTTCGCAGGGAAAAATATTAAAAGGTATATAAGATGATAAAAATTGTATTGAGTTTAATGATCATAACACTGTCTCTACAGGCAGAAGAGATCTATGCAACTTTTAATGTAGAAGCCAGGAAGAGCGCCAATCTGGCATTTATTGCAACAGGTATTGTGAACAAAGTGAATGTAGAGATAGGCTCTTTGGTAAAAGAGGGAGAAGTACTTGCAGAGTTGAAAAATAGAGATACCAAAGCAATGCTGGATGTGGCAAAAACGTCATTCAAATATGCCAAAAAAGATCTGACTCGTCAGAAAAAGGTAAAAAAACTTATTGATGAAGGTAAGTTTGATGCAGTTTTAAACAAATATGAATCTGCAAAAGATTCCCTTGTTTATCAGCAGGTACTCTATGACAAGACTTTTCTTAAAGCACCTTTTGAGGGAGTCATTTACGATAAAGCACTTGAAGTGGGAGATGCAGTCTCCGGACAGGCCTTGCGTACGGTACTTAAAATACAAAGTGTTTCTGAAAGAAAGATCGTGCTTGCTTTTGATCAGAAATATCATAAAATGGTCAAAGTCGGACAGGTATTCAAATATAAGCTCGATGGGGATGAGACAGAGTACAAAGGTACAATTTCAAAAGTCTACCCGTACGCCAACCACAATAACAGAAAAATACGTGCAGAAGTGAAAGCTAGAGACTTTATGGTAGGGCTTTTTGGTGAGGGGTATATCCTTCTTGATGCACTCGCAGAGAAGAAGTAACAGGTATGTATAAAGCAGCCATAAACAGACCCATCACGACACTGATGTACGTGGTCACACTGGTGATCTTCGGTCTCATGAGTTTTAAGTCCATGCCTTCAGCACTCTTCCCCAATATTGACTTTCCTATAGTGACCATACAGACGGTATACCCTGGAGCAGAGTCAAGTACGATTGAGTCACAGGTTACTGACAAGATCGAAGAGGCACTTTCAAGAATCGGGGGGATAGACTCCATTACGTCCACCTCTTCTGAAGGAGTCTCTGTGGTCATGGTCAAGTTCTTTTTGGAACGTGACATTAATGAAGCGACCAATGATGTGCGGGACAAAGTCGCCGCCGTCATTTTGCCCAAAGATGCCAAAACACCACTGGTCTCCAAACTGGACATCGGTGGTGCTCCGGTCATCAACATCTTCCTGACTCTCAATCAAGGTTCATTGAAAGATCTGATGCTTTTTGCGGATGAAAAAGCAAAACCCAAACTGCAAAAGATCAACGGAGTAGGTTCCATCAATGTGATCGGCTATAAAGAGAGAGAGATCAAAATACTCCCCAACCCAAATCTTTTAAACAAGTTTGGTATTTCGGTGACGGAACTCAATGCGATCGTTGCCAGAGAAAATGTAAAGATCGGCGGGGGAAAACTGATCTCCAAAACAAAAGAGTTTACACTCAAAACAAAAGCGGATGCGCTCTCTGTGGAAGAGTTGGAAAATATTACAATCAAAGATGATATCAAACTCAAAGATATTGCCAAAGTGGTCGACACGCTCTCCGATGCAAAAAGCTTTGCTTCGTATAACGGAAAAGAAGGAGTGATGCTTGAAGTACAGAAGATTTCAGGCACCAACACCATTGATATTGTGCAGAGGGTGAAAAAAGCAGTGCCAGAACTTGTAGCTTTGGCCGGAGACAACTTTAATGTGGAAGTCTTAAAAGATACTTCTCCCTTTATCATCAACTCGCTTGACCATGTGAAGTTTGACCTGATATACGGTTCTTTTCTTGCCGTGGTGATCATCTTTATGTTTTTGAGGAACATGACCATTACGCTGGTCTCTGCACTCTCCATTCCTGCTTCGATCTTTGGTACCTTTGCGCTAATGGACTACATGGGTTTTGAGCTGAACAAAATGACCCTCATTGGACTTACTCTGGCCATTGGAATCATCATCGATGATGCCATTGTGGTCATTGAAAATATTTACAAGAAGATGGAAGGAGGTATGGGTAAATTTGACGCAGCCTTTGAAGGAACCAAAGAGATGGCCTTCTCAATTTTAGCGATCTCTGCCATGCTTTTGGCAGTGTTCATCCCTGTTTCGTTCATGTCCGGTATTGTAGGAAAATTCTTTGAGAGTTTTGCCATGACCGTTGGATTTGCCGTGATCATCTCCTATTCGGTGGCACTCTCTTTCATCCCCTCTTTGTCTGCAAGGACACTCAAAAAAGATGAAAGCTGGTTCTATAATGTTACTGAACCGATCTTTGTGTTGATGGAGCGCATCTACGACAAGGTTCTGAGGTTTGTCTTGCGTTTCAAAGTCATTACCCTGATCCTTGTGTTTGTAGCTTTCTTTGCCTCACTTTCGCTTTTTCCAAAGATCGGTATGGACTTTATACCCAAAGAGGATAAAGCAGAGTTTGAAGTACATATGAAAGCAGATGCAGGTGTGAGTCTTGAAGAGATGATCAAGCAGTCTGAAGTCATTGAAGCAGTAGTCAAAGAGAATGAAAATGTGCTCTATACCACTTTGTCTGTGGGATACAATACAGCGCAGGAGAAACACAAAGCGGTTATTTATGTGAAACTCAATGATAAATCTCAACGTAGTTTAAACCAGGAAGAGTTTATTCAGAAGTTAAGAGGAGATCTTAAACCGTATCAGGAGCATATGTTCATCACTGCAGCTGCCATTCCAAATATCAAAGGGGCAGGGGTTTCTGTACCATATCAGATAGTCTTGAAGTCAGATTCTTTTGATGATTTGAAAGTGGCTGCAAAAAATCTGACGGATCATTTGAAAAAGAAAAAAGGTTTTGTCGATGTCGATACCAATCTGGATGATGGAAAACCGCAGATAGACATTAATATCATTAGAGCCAATGCCAACAGACTGGGTATCTCTGCGTCACAGATAGCCTCTACTATCGCTACGGCATTCTCTTCAGACTTGGAGATCTCTTATTATGAAGAGAGTGGAAAGCAGTATAATATTACCCTGCGCTTCCCGGACCATAGCAGAGTTACAGAGGCAGACATCCGAAAACTGCAGGTACGTGCTGCTAACGGTGAGCTTGTATATCTGGATGGTCTGGTATCTTTTACAGAATCCAAAGCACTGGCTACCATCAATCACTTTGACCGTCAAAGACAGGTTACGGTCTTTTCGGACCTCTTCGGACTGGACCTTGGCGGTGCTGTGAACTATACCAGAGAGAGTATTGATGATCTTTTACCCCAAAGTGTCATCTACCGATTTACCGGCTTTGCAGAAGAGATGGAAAAAACAGGAAAGGCCTTTGGTGTAGCTATTGGACTCTCTGTCATACTTATGTTCATTATCCTGGCCATACTGTACGAGTCTCTTATTCAACCTATTATCATCATGGTGACCCTGCCTTTGAGTATTATCGGGGTGATGCTGGCGCTGTACCTTTCAGGCTTGCAGTTCTCTCTTTTTGTGATGATCGGCTTTATGCTGCTCATGGGGATGGTAGGGAAAAATGCCGTCCTCATCGTCGACTTTGCCAACCATGCCATAGAGCGCGGTAAAGAGGTTGAAGCTGCCCTGCTTGAAGCAGGAGAAAAACGTTTACGACCTATCTTGATGACCACAGTGGCGATGATCTTTGCGATGCTCCCTTTGGCACTGGGAACAGGTCTTGGCTCTGAAGTCAATGCACCTATGGCTATTTCGATCATAGGTGGTTTGTTGAGTTCTATGTTCTTGTCACTGTTGATCGTACCAGTGCTTTACAGAATGATCAACCCTCTAGACAGATGGCTGCGTAAGTGGTATGAGACTGGAAAAGTAAAGTAGTGAGACACAAAAAAAGATCTTATTTCTATTAATAGTTGTTTTGATCTTTATTTTTCCTGAACATATCTTTTCAGGATTTGCCGGTATTATGATCTTGCTCCTCGTACTGTTTT
>DQSX01000014.1 GCA_015663065.1 Sulfurovum sp. | reverse complement strand
GGTTTGGGTAAAACTTTTGAAGCACTTGCCATCATAAAATATTATGAGCTTCGTAATGACCGTGTATTGGTACTTTGTCCCAAAAAACTGCGCGAAAACTGGACAATCTATACAATCAACGATAAACGTAATATCTTTGCAAAAGATCGCTTTAACTTTGATGTCCTTAACCATACCGACTTAACCAGAGAAAATGGCTTTTCGGGTGAGATCAATCTTGGGACGATCAATTGGGAAAACTACGATCTTGTAGTCATTGACGAATCACACAATTTTAGAAATAACAATCCAAGAAAAGATGGTGTCACACGCTACTCTAAATTGATGAATGAGATTGTTCGTGCAGGTGTTCGCACCAAAGTGTTAATGCTCTCTGCGACACCTGTCAATAACCGTTTAGCTGATTTGAAAAATCAGTTGGCATTCATTACAGAGGGTAGAGATGATGCATTTGCTACCGAAGGTATCACCAGTATTGAACGTACCCTTACTCAAGCACAAAAACGATTTAACCGTTGGCTTGATCGTGATGATAGGGAGCGCACACTTGAATCTCTACTTGAATCGTTAAATTTTGACTATTTCAAACTGCTTGATCTCGTTACTATTGCACGATCACGTAAGCATATTGAGAAGTATTACAATATTGATGAGATTGGTAAATTTCCTGAACGTAAAAAGCCTATCAATATTAAAGCAGATATAGATATAAAAAATGAGTTTCCGCCCTTACTACAGATCAACCGTACCATTCGCAAACTAACTTTAGCTGCCTACTCACCATTTAAGTATATTCGACCTGAAAAGAGAGAAATCTACAATAAAAAGTATGACATTATTATCCGTGGTGGTAAGTCGGTTTTTCGACAGATAGATCGCGAAGAGAACCTGATTCATCTTTTACGTGTCAATATTCTTAAGAGAATGGAGAGTTCTATTAACTCATTTGCCATTACACTTGAAAGATTGCTTGCTAAAGTGGAATACCTTCTTTCTAAACTTGAAAAGAGTAGTGAAATCATTGATGATCTCAATATTCTTGATATTGACATGGAGTCAGATGAGTATAGTGATATGCTCATCGGCAATAATGTTAAAGTTCTCATTCAAGATATCGATCCAATACGGTGGAGAGAGGATCTTGAAGATGACCGTAACAAACTGATTGAAATGCTCCATATTGCTCGAGCTATCGATGCATCACGTGATGCAAAACTGGCTGAATTGAAACGAATTATTCAGCATAAAGTGACCCATCCATTTAACCCCAATAATAAGAAGGTATTGATCTTTACAGCATTTGCAGATACGGCACAATATTTGTATGAACAGATTGCTAATTGGGCGCAAGAGAGTTTGGGAGTACATAGTGCGTTAGTTAGTGGTAGCGGTACAAATAAGACCACTTATCCCACCTCAACTTCCGATATGAATGCCATTCTTATCAACTTCTCACCCAAATCAAAAGAGCGTAACAAGATTCTTCCTGATACCAAAGGTGAGATAGATATTCTCATTGCAACTGACTGCATCAGTGAAGGGCAGAATCTGCAAGATTGCGACTTTTTGATTAACTACGATATTCACTGGAACCCTGTGCGTATTATCCAGCGTTTTGGGCGTATTGACCGTATTGGTTCATCGAATGACTCCATTCAGCTTGTCAACTTTTGGCCCAATATGGAGCTTGATGAGTATATTAATCTTGAAGCACGTGTAAGTGGACGCATGGTTTTACTCGATGTTTCGGCGACTGGTGAGGAGAATGTCATAGAGATCAATGACAAAAAGCGAATGAATGATCTTGAGTATCGCAGAAGACAGCTTAAACAGCTTCAAGAGACGGTACTCGATCTTGAAGATATTCAGGGCAATATCTCCATTACCGATTTAACACTTAATGACTTCCGTATGGATTTAATGGGGTTTTTAAAAGATCACGCCACACTGCTTGAACAGACTCCTAAAGGCATACATGCTGTAGTGCAGTATGATGAAAGCTATATGCAAGAGTTCACGGCTCCTGGTGCTATCTTCTGTCTTAAAGCAAGAAGTTCAAAAAACAGACCTGTTAACTATGCACTTGACCCTTACTATCTGGTCTATGTGAATGTTGACGGCAGTGTGCGGTATACCTATGCCCACACCAAAAAGATACTTGATATTTACAAAAAACTCTGCAAAGGGCAAAGCTCTCCAATCTCCAAAGCGGTTGAACACTTTAAGAAGCTTACAAAAAATGGTCGTGATATGCACCTTTATCAAAACTGTTTGAAATCAGCCATCGAAAGCATTACTGAAAAAAAGGAGCAAGATAGCATAGAGTCTCTCTTTACAGGTGGTGGTACATCGATTAGTGCTGATCATTTTAAAGGGATTGATGAGTTTGAAGTGATTACCTTTTTGGTGGTGCTATGATTGAGTCTATTTTTGAGATTTTGCAAATACCAGATTCTGCAAAGTTAAATAGACGCATACCCAAAAAGCAGTTTTTTGAACGTCTCCCTATGTCAAAAGTAGAAAAAACTCTCTTTGGCCAAGCAGTTGAGAAGGTGATTTTGCACTACACCATTAAACCCGACACACTCAACATTCCAACTTACGAAGATGAAACAAAACGTTACGATGAAATCCACATTATGACAATTTACTTAAAAGATCAGATGAAGTGGCGACAAGTTGCCCGTATGATCCATCGTATTCCTTACCCACTTATTCTTCTGTTTGCTTATGAAACGAAGTTTTGTATCCATGCTCTACAGAAACGAAAAAATCGAAATGATGCAACACAGTTGACTGCAGAAGAGGAAGAAACTTCTGAGTGGATCGACCAAACTGCACTTAGTGAGATCGACAAAGCCTTTTTGCAAAGTATCTCTTTTTCGCAACTACCGCTTACCCATCTTTTTGCTTTTTATAAGGCGGTGACTGAACAGATCATTGCATACAGAGCGGCAAAGCTTTCAGGCAGTTTAAAAAAGAGCAAAGATTTCGAAGAGCAAAAAGCGTTACTCAAGGAGTTCGATGAGAAGCAGATGGAGTTGAAAGCGTTAAAAAGTAGTATGAAAAAAGAGAAGCAGTTTAACCGTAAGGTGGAGCTAAATATGCAGATCAAGGCTTTGAGCCGTGAAATAGAGCAGATGAAAAAGAGACTATAAGGAGAGTGATAAAGATGAAAAAGTTAGATGGAAAAAGTCTTGATATTGTTGAAGAGAATGTAAAAAAGCTTAAAGAACTCTTTCCAGAAATTCTTTGTGAAGGGAAGATCGATTTTGAAAGTTTAGAAGCACTACTTGGTAAATATGTGGAGAGAGAAGATGAGCGTTACGCCTTTACTTGGCATGGCAAAACCAAAGCAAAACGCATCGCACAGACACCAACTACAGCAACTTTGAGACCTGACAAAGAGGAGAGTCTAAACTGGGAAGATACACAAAATATCTTCATAGAAGGAGATAACCTCGAAGTGCTTAAGCTCTTGCAAAAGAGTTACTACAAAAAAGTGAAGATGATCTATATCGACCCACCATACAACACGGGGAAAGATTTTATCTATAAAGATAACTATAAAGAGCCGTTAAAGAGTTATAAAGTCCTTACAGGACAGGTGGATGAAGAGGGAAATCCACTAAGTACCAATACAGATACATCAGGTCGTTACCACTCTAATTGGCTCAATATGATCTACCCACGTTTAAAACTTGCTCGAAACCTGCTTAGAGATGATGGGGTGATCTTTATTTCTATCGATGATAGAGAAGTGCATAATCTACGGAAAATTTGTGATGAAATTTTTGGGGAGGGGAATTTTTTATATCAATTGACAGTTGTAAATAATTTAAATGGCAATGATAATAGTTCAGGTATG
>DQSX01000047.1 GCA_015663065.1 Sulfurovum sp. | reverse complement strand
TTAAGAATAACCTTACTTTACTAAGAGTAATATCGGTTAAATACAATAGAAGGTAAAGCATATGTCCGATTCTCTATTTTTAGCCTCCGTTATGATCGCTGCTCTGGTGATCATTTTACCTCTTCTTTTTCATCTTACCAAATATCTTGGTGTGAGTTCTGACAATGTCAGAAAAAATGAAACCGTTGAAGGCGGTATCCGTTTGGTGCATAAAGACTCATTTGAAGGATTTAATATTAAATTCTTCCTCATTGGGATCATTTTCCTTATCTTTGATGTGGAGGTACTTTTTATGTTCCCTTGGGCATTAAACCTTCGTGAACTTGGGCTATTTGCACTCATGGAAATGTTTGTTTTTATCGGACTGCTTTTTGCAGGCCTACTCTATGTATATAAATCAGGAATACTCAAATGGACGTAAGTAATACATACCTCTTGGATGAAGCCATCGTCACCACAAAGATCGATGCAGTGGTGACCTGGGGAAGAGAAGCTTCTCTCTGGCCTTTTGTTTTTGGTACAGCATGTTGTGCCATCGAGTTTATGGCAACAGCTGCCAGCCGCTATGATATTTCAAGGTTTGGTGCAGAAGTGTTGCGTTTCTCTCCACGTCATGCGGACCTGCTTGTTGTTGCAGGAACGGTCAGCTATAAACAGGCCCCCATCTTAAAACAGATCTACGATCAGATGCCTGAACCCAAATGGGTCGTAGCAGTAGGTGCCTGTGCCTCAACAGGAGGGTTTTACGACAATTACACCACACTGCAGGGCATTGATGAGATCGTACCTGTAGATGTTTATGTTGCGGGCTGTCCTCCCAGACCAGAAGCTATTTTAGATGCGGTAATGGACATTCAGAGACAGCTTAAACGTGAGCCGAAATTTGAACTGAGAAACAGCGACTACAAAGGGAAACTGGATGACGTCTGATACACTTAGAGTCATTGAAAGTGACAGTCTCATTGAGACCCTGAAAAAAGCAAAAGGGGACGGTTATACACTTCTTCTTGACATTACTGCCATAGACAACCTCTATAAATCACATCCGCCTCTGACACGTTTTGAACTTGTTTATATACTGCGACATGAAAACTTCAAAGACCTGCTTGTTTACAAAGTGCCTGTAAAAGACCCGGATGTCGGGGTAGAATCTGTCTCTTCTCTCTATGCTTCTGCAGACTGGGCTGAACGTGAAGTGTTCGACCAGTACGGGATCCATTTTGAAAACCATAAAATGTTAAAAAGGGTGCTTAATCACAATGAATTCATTGGACACCCCCTGAGAAAAGATTATGAGATCACCAAAGGGCAGTACTGTACTGTTTCCCAGGATATGATGGATGAAATGGAGCCATTGCTTGAAGCACGAAGTCTCGATATGAACAAAGATGATTTGATGATCGTAAACCTTGGGCCTTCACACCCTGCGAGTCACGGAACCATCAGAACACTGGCTGCGCTGGACGGTGAAAAGATCGTTGCTGCAGCTTCAGAGATAGGGTATCTGCACCGTGGTTTTGAAAAGTCCTGTGAGAACCACAATTATAACCAGATCTTCCCTTATACAGACAGATTGAATTACTGTTCTGCACTTATGAACAATATTGC
>DQSX01000096.1 GCA_015663065.1 Sulfurovum sp. | reverse complement strand
ATGTTACGCTTCTCATACTGTGTCGTAGCACTTGGCCAGGTACCATCTGCCGGTATGCTGCTCACAGGCAGTGCATCACCCCTGCCCTCTATGAGATGTGCCGTTACAGAGCTGACGAATTCACTCACTTTTCCTTTGATAGATCGTTCCAGAGGCAAAGTACTCTCTGCTGTTTTAGGAATATCCACTTCATAAAGATGGTCAAGAGCATTGTCAACCGCAGAAAAGTTCAGTGCTACGATATCCTGGCTCTTTTTCCCATAGGTTTTTTGAATGGATGCCTTTATCTGTTTTATTGCTTCGTCATGGGCTAAGACACCTGAAATGGCAAAGAAACACGTCTGCATCACCGTATTGATACGACGACCCATCTTAGACTCTCTGGCCACCTTATACGCATCGATCACATAAAAACGTATCTCTTTTTCTATGATCTCTTCCTGGATAACACGAGGCATGCGTCTCCAGACATGTTCTTTGTCAAAAGGCGAGTTCAGTAAAAATACCGCACCTTTTTTAGCATGCTGCAAGATGTCAAACTTCTCCATAAAAACAGATTGATGACAGGCTACGAAGTCTGCTTTTTCTATGAGATAGGTTGCATGAATGGGCTCTGGACCAAAACGAAGGTGTGAAGTGGTCATAGAGCCTGACTTTTTTGAATCATAGACAAAATACCCCTGAGCATAGTAATCGGTCTGGCTTCCAATGATCTTAATGGAGTTTTTGTTGGCACCTACTGTGCCGTCTGAACCCAGCCCAAAGAAGATAGCCTGAAAGATCTTCTCATCCGGTATGACAAAGTGTTCATCCCAGTCCAATGAAGTACCTGTAACATCATCATGAATACCGATCGTAAAATGATTTTTTGGTTTCTCTTTTTTGAGTTCATCAAACACAGCTTTAATCATGCCCGGTGTAAACTCCTTGGAAGAGAGACCGTAACGTCCACCGATGATATGGGGCATTTCAAAAG
This sequence comes from Sulfurovum sp., assembly GCA_015663065.1. Lineage (GTDB taxonomy): Bacteria > Campylobacterota > Campylobacteria > Campylobacterales > Sulfurovaceae > Sulfurovum. The sequence goes on along the minus strand of DQSX01000096.1, from coordinate 12,672 downwards.
CAAGGTTCCCCTCCTCTTTTACTTCATTCAGCGCGGAAACCACATCAAGATAAAGCGGTTCACCCAAGGATCCCGGCTCTTTTGTCCGATCCAAAACTGCAATACTTTTTGTTGTCTTTGGCAGAGCAGCAATAAAGTGTTCGATGGAAAAGGGTCTATAGAGTCTGACTTTAACCACAGCTACTTTTTCACCTAGACGGTTTAAATAACCAACACTCTCTTCCAGCGCTTCTGCACCAGACCCCATAATAATGATGATACGCTCTGCATCCTGGGCACCTACATAATCAAAAAGATGATAGCTTCTACCTGTCAAGGTGGCAAATACATTCATGCTTTCCTGAACAAGTTCAGGTGTTTTAGTGTAATAGCTGTTCACACTTTCACGTCCCTGAAAATAGACATCAGGGTTTTGAGCTGTCCCGCGTATAAATGGATTGTCCGGTGTTAAGGCACGTTTTCTGTGTGCTGATACAAGTATTTCATCGATCATTGCTTTCATTATAGACTCATCGATCAGTTCTATCTTATTGACTTCATGTGAAGTTCTGAAACCGTCAAAAAAATGTAAAAAAGGGATACGTGATTTTAATGTTGAGGCCTGAGCGATCAGGGCAAAGTCATGTGCTTCCTGGACAGAGTTTGAAGCCAGCATTGCAAAACCGGTCTGTCTTACAGACATCACATCACTGTGGTCACCAAAGATAGAAAGTCCCTGTGCAGCAATAGAACGTGCTGCCACATGAAAAACTGTCGGGCTGAGTTCACCTGCGATCTTATACATATTGGGGAGCATCAGCAACAGCCCCTGTGAAGCTGTAAATGTTGTTGTCAATGCACCGCTTTGCAGTGCTCCATGCACCGTACCACTGGCACCGCCTTCACTTTGCATCTCCATGATATCAGGCACGGTATCAAAGATATTTTTCTCACCGTGCATCGCATAGATATCACTTAGCTCTCCCATAGGAGAAGCCGGTGTGATCGGATAGATCGCAATGATCTCATTGAGTTTATATGCAACCCGTGCAACTGCCTCATTACCATCAATTGTAGCTGTAACAGTTTTCAAATCAACTCCTTTGACTACCATATATTATATTATAGCAAAAGCAGGTAGGGAATGAAAATAGAAGAGATGCCTTAAAGAATATCTCTGATCACCATTGCATAATGCAGCACAAAAAGGTTTAAAAAGAATATCATCAGAGAAGAACCGCGAGAGACAAGATTTTGCATCTGTGTACGCTCTGTGCTGTTTGTTTTAAGCGCTATGACAAAATGGATGACCGTGACGATCAAAAGGACCAAAACCATCCAAAGTTTTGTACGCAGTGCATCTATTACTTCTGAGTGATAGTCTGTAAAAAGAAGTTCTACAAGACCGTAATCTGTGATCATGTAAGACCCTGTACCCAGCAGGAACAGCAGTGCAACGACTTCAAAGTAGCCAAAGATAGGCCCTATATAAGGATAGACAGATTTTTGTGCTTTTTTGTCTGTCATCGTCACACCCAGTGCAAACATGAAGATGGAACCGCCTATCCATGCAATAGCAGCAAGAAGGTGCACGTGAAGAGCTATGCCGACACCCATTAGCTGTCTAACTTTAAAACAGCCATAAATGCTTCTTGCGGTACCTGCACTTTTCCAATGGACTTCATACGTTTTTTACCAGCTTTTTGTTTCTCTAAAAGTTTACGTTTACGGGTAATATCCCCACCGTAACATTTGGCAGTTACATTTTTACCCATAGACTTCACGTTCGATCGGGCAATGACATTATTTCCGATACTGGCCTGAATGGCCACTTCAAACAGCTGTCTTGGAATAAGCTCTTTGAGCTGTGCAACAAATGCCAAACCGCGTGTACGTGCTTTCTCTTCGGGAACGATAATGGAGAGTGAATCGACCACATCTCCTGCCACACGAATGTCAAGTTTTACAAGTTTCCCTTCCCTAAATCCAATAGGCTCATAGTCAAAACTCGCATAGCCTTTGGTAATAGACTTCAATTTATCGTAAAAGTCCATGACGATCTCATTCATTGGAATATCATACTCCAAAAGGACACGTGTTTCATTAAGATAATCCATCTTTATCTGAATACCGCGTCTGTCATTGAGTAGCTTAATGAGGTTTCCAAGGTACTCCTGAGGTGTCAGGATCGTCGCTTTGACATAAGGTTCGTAAATCGCCTCTATTTTTTGCGGTTCCGGAAGTTCAGAGGGATTTTGTATTTCAAACTCTTCCCCATTTGTCTGCTTAACCTGATAGACAACCGTAGGTGCGGTAGCAATAAGTTCAAGGTTGAATTCACGCTCCAGACGCTCTTTAATCACTTCCATATGAAGCATACCAAGGAAACCGGTTCTAAAACCTGAACCCAGTGCCATGGAAGACTCCGGCTCAAAACTCAGTGAAGAGTCATTAAGTTTGAGTTTGTTCAGTGCATCACGCAGCTCTTCAAACTTATCGGTCTCTATAGGGTAAATACCGGCAAATACAAAAGGTTTTGCCGGCTCAAAGCCATCTATCATTTCAGTGGTAGGGTTTTTTGCATCAGTGATAGTATCACCCACCTGCAGCGCATCTACAGTTTTTAAACCCATGACCACAATACCGATCTCTCCGGTACGTATCTCATTGGTCTTGATAGGTGCTATGGGGTTTGGGTACATTAAAGAGAGAACCTGATGCTCATCTTTGGTTCCCATCACTTTAAGCATTTGTCCCTTTTCTATTTGACCGTCAAAAATACGTACCAGCGCCAAAGCACCCAGGTAGTTGTCAAACCAGGAGTCATAAATAAGTGCTTTAAGCGGTGCATTTGTATCACCTACCGGTGCAGGTACACGTTCAACAATGGAATCTACCAGTTCTGCCACACCCAGACCTGTTTTTGCAGAAACAAGGTTATGTTCCGTAGCATCAATACCAATGGCTTCCTCAAGTTCGGAAAGTACCCTGTCAGGATCGGCTGCGGGAAGATCGATCTTGTTGACCACAGGCAAAAGCTCCAAGTCATTTTCAATGGCAATGTAGACATTGGCAATGGTCTGCGCTTCTACTCCCTGTGCTGCATCAACGATGAGCAATGCACCATCTGATGAAGCCAGAGAACGGCTCACTTCATAAGAGAAATCCACGTGACCCGGAGTGTCTATGAGATTAAGAATATAAGGCTCACCATCTTTTACATAGTCCAAACGGACCGATTGTGCTTTAATGGTAATACCGCGCTCTTTTTCAATGTCCATCGTGTCCATGACCTGAGCAGACATTTGTCTGTCAGTCACTGCCCCGCACTCCTGTATGATACGGTCTGCCAATGTAGACTTACCATGATCAATGTGTGCGATAATAGAAAAGTTACGTATATTTTCCTGTGGTACTGCTTTTGTCAATGTCTTTCCTTAAAAATAGTCAAAATTCGACTGGTCGTATGAGCACTCTTCTGAAGAGAACCGAGTGTTAACACAGCTATGATGGGCTGCCCATACAGCGTCCTATGTATTTGCCTCGAAAAGTGAATTCACACTCTCGTTATTATGTACTCTTCTTATCACTTCACCCAGCATAGAAGCCGTAGAAAGCATTTTGATCTTTTTGCAGTGCTTTGTCATAGGAATGGTATTGGCCACGACCAGTTCATCCAACTCGCCCTCTTTAATACGGTCAAAGGCAGGACCGGAAAGTACAGGGTGTGTACAACATGCCATGACCGAAGTAGCACCCAGCTTTTTCAATGCTGAAGCCGCTTTTACCATAGTACCCGCCGTATCTACCATATCATCAATAAGGATGATATCTTTCCCCTCTACTTCACCAATAATATTCATCACTTCGGATTCATTGGCTTTTTCACGTCTTTTGTCTACAATGACCATATCGAGTCCTAGTTTGCTTGCAAAATATCTTGCACGTGCTACACCGCCAATATCAGGAGAGGCGATCACAGGGTTTTTAAAGTTTTTCGCCTTGATATAGTCCATGAACAAAATGGCACCGTAAAGGTTATCGACAGGGATGTCAAAGAAGCCCTGTATCTGAGAGGCATGCAGGTCTACTGTCACCATACGTGTAATACCCGAAGTCTCCATAAGGTTTGCAACCAGTTTTGCGGTAATAGGCACTCTTGGCGCCGCTTTTCTGTCCTGTCTTGCATAGCCGTAATACGGTACAACAGCAGTAATGGACTTGGCAGAAGAACGTTTCAGTGCATCTGTCATAATAAGCAGTTCCATCAAGTTTGCATTGGCCGGTGCTGATGTCGGCTGAATGATAAAGACATCTTTACCACGTACAGATTCATCTATCTTTACATGGATCTCTCCATCAGAAAAACGATTGATATTTGCTGTAGAGAGCGGCATTTCAAGATACGCTGCTATTTCTTTGGCAAGTTCAGGGTTTGAGGTTCCGGAGAAAATCATATATCCGCTCATATTAAGTACCTTTTTATAGAGATAATTTACGCGTATTTTACACAAATGTTAATATGAGGTCTCTGAATACTCTTTTAGTACTTACTGCAAGGGCTTTTAAAGCAATGAGGTATTACACTTATAGCAACAATAAAGAAGCAGATTAGAGAAAGTATGATACGAAAATTTTTTAAGAAAAAGTCATCCAGCAAAAGCAAGATAGATGCTTTTTTAGAAAAATACAAACTGCCTACATCCTATTTTGGCATCAACAGACGTTCCGTGACAAGGGGGGTCGGCATTGGCCTCTTCTGGGCCTTCATCCCTATGCCTATGCAGATGCTTGCCGTCATTGCCACCACACCTCTTTTTCGTTTTAATGTACCCATCGCCATAACGATGGTATGGTTAAGCAACCCTTTTACCATGCCGCCTATGTACTATATGGAATACCTTACGGGAAATTTCATTTTAGGTCAGGAAGGCATTCAGAACATAGAGTTGAGCCTTGAATGGTTCAAAACAAATTTGTCTGATATTTTTATCCCGCTCTATGTAGGAACGGCCTTCTACTCCATTGTTGTTTCCGGAGCGGTCTATCTTCTGTTAAACCGTCTTTGGGTACATTCGGTAAAAAATGAGAAAGAGGAAAGAGAGATGCACAGACGCCAGAGAGAAGCCAACAGACATAAACACCATAAGGGGAAGAACTAAGTGCTCTGCCAAAAGAGTATTTAGCAGATCACGCCACCTCCCAGCAATCTGTCACCCTCGTAAAATGCAGCTATCTGTTCAGGGGCCAGGCCAAAAACAGGCTCATCCAATACAACTTTGGCTCTCTCTCCCTCTATACTTATTCCACAAGGAACAGCCTCTGTTCTGTAACGTACTTTTACTGTACACTTAAACGATTTAAGATCTTCAAATAAATTGATATTTTTAACTTCAAAACTGTTCTCTTCCAGTTTCTCTCTAGTACCAACCACTATTTGATTCTTTTCGGGTTGTATTTTCAAAACAAAATGGGGATCATGTGCACCGTTGACAAAGAAACCCCTGCGTTTACCGATAGTGTAATGCATATACCCCTTATGTGTCCCTACTACATTGCCTTCTGTGTCGACGGTTTCACCGGGCATGTCTATATTCATATGTTGGGCTAGGACTTCATCATAAGAGTTCTCCACAAAACAGATCTCTGAACTCTCTTTTTGTGTAGCTATCTCCTGCAGGACTTCAATGTTGGCAGCATAGGCTTTTACATCCTCTTTGATCCAGTCTCCCAGAGGGAAAAGCAGTCTTGGCAGTACTTCTTTTCTGACTTCACAAAGAAAATAACTCTGGTCTTTACTGCTGTCTTTGGCAGCATAAAAATTCTTTCCGTCACACTTTAGATAATGTCCTGTCGCTACCTTTTCTATGCCCAGACTGTCTGCAAAATCTATCATTTTCCCAAACTTTATGGTTCGGTTGCATACCACACAGGGATTTGGGGTCAGACCCTTTTTATAACTCTCAACAAAGTAGCTATATACCTCTTCATCAAACGCTTTGCTTAGGTCATGAAAGTGTACTTTTATGCCCAGATATTTACCGACTTTTTGTACTTTGGTATAATTTTCTTCATGGTAACCCGGTTTATGATGCAGTTTCATATAGACTCCGACGACCTCATAACCCTCTTTTTGCAGCAATATTGCTGTGACTGTAGAGTCAACACCGCCACTCATGCCTACCAATACTTTTTGTTTATCCATTGTGCTTCACCTCTGTTATCTCTATGGCTATCTCATCATCTACGGAAACCAGCTTTGCATCCGCCAGCTTTTTAGCAGCCAAAAACAGTTCAACATTGTTTAATTCCACTGCAGACAACTCTACCTTATGCCCCACTTCAAGTTTTCTGCACTGAAGACGTCCCAAAGCGCAGTATATTTTTTCATATTTTTTACTATTATTTGGAACGATCGTCTCTTTTATTAACGCTTCAATGCATATTTTTACAGTTTCAGAATGGTTTTCAAGTTTCACTTTTGCACAATATTTCCCCTCTTGGGCAAAATAAAGATCTATCACATCCAAACCCAGAAGCAAGATATCACCTGCTTCAAAACCTTTAAGGTTTTTCTTTTTTATATAGAAAAAAGGCAGCACAAGATCATACTCAGGATAATGTTTGTGTTTTTGCATCATCTTTTGCAAATGCACAGTTTGTGTCTCACCCTTCATTCATATCACCAATAAATTGTTCCAGCAGGTACTCTTTACTCGCAGGTAAAAGATCATCTGGTACTTCCTGCCCCACAGAGAAATAAGACATGGGAAGATCATAGAGCAACATAAAGTTCAACAGTGTGCCAAAATGTTTGGTTTCATCAAATTTGGAAATAATGACAGAGTCAAGGTTCAAAAATGAGAAATTTTTATAAATATCTTCCATATCTTCATACTTGACCGTTGCTGAGAGTACCAGGTCCACTTCCATATCCAGCGTAATGTCAGAATTGACAAACTCCACAATATTAATGAACTTATGTGTGTCGTATGGAGACATCCCTGCTGTATCGACAAGGATCACATCATGGTCCTGCAGTGCTTCAATCTGTTCTTTAAAATCTTCTATAGAAGTAATGGAAATATGCTCTATCTGCATAATGTCTGCATAGTGTTCAAGTTGCTCAATGGCACCGACCTTATAGCTGTCTAGATTGAGTAAAGCCACCTTGTAAGGTCTCTCCAGAAGGTAGGCATAACGTGCTGCCAACTTCGCAATGGTCGTCGTTTTGCCCACACCTGTCGGGCCTACCAGCATCATAACCTTTAAAGTGTTGCCCAGCTCTTCTTCTTTTACCTTTAATGCTTCATCGATCTCTTCTATGAGATAAGAGACAAGCAGTGCTTTATCGTCTGCCAAAGAGCTGCCTATGAGGGAGTTCAAAATGCTGTCGAGCCATTGCTCTGCGATCCCTTTTCTTCTAAAAAGTGCTTTCACTTCAGAAAGGACCGTATTCTCAAGCTTTAGTTCCGTAAACATCCCTTCTTTCATGACTTCAAGCTGTGCTTTCAGTTCACCGATCTCTGAAATAAGTGCTTCCTCTTCCTGTTCTTCATATACGTCCTCTTTTTGTTGCGCTTCTTGTTTTTTGAAAGACTGATCCCCAAAAGACTTTTCCATAAAAAGTTTGGAAGGTACGGCTATGACCACTTCACAACGTAAGGTATCATCATCATATCGCAGCTGTTTTGCAGAGACAATAGAGACATCATCTCCATACTTCTTCACCGCTTGTTCATACGCACTTTTAGGATCAGAAGCTACAAATGTTTCGTTTATCATCACTCTACCTTTAAAATTTACTCTTCATTTTCGATAATGGTACCAACACAGAAGGCCGATTCATCCACTGCGGATGCGGCAGTGTCAACTCTTTTGTCATCATTGTAGCATTTTCATAAAATATCATATCTATATCCAGTGTTCTGGGACCATCTTTAAAAAGGCGTTTACGGCCAAAACGTTTCTCTACCCGTAAAATATACCGAAGTAAAGCTCTTGGTGTCAAGTTCGTCTCTATCAGGAGCAGTGAATTATAAAAATATGCCTGCTCGACATAGCCAAAAGGTGGATTCCTCAGAATGGGCGCTGTCTCAATGAGCATCACAAGTTTTGACTTTTTAAAATAGTAAAAAAGATGTTCAAAACGACGCAGTACATTACCAATGTTTCCACCTATTCCAAGTAAGGCTTTATGCTTTTTCACATATCTATTTTTTCTATTGTAGGGGAAATGTTGTGTGAAAATCAATGTATGTTTTTCATTCAATATTTTTCTTTTAACCATTTTAACCCTCGTAGCGTGTTGTGGGGACACAATACCCTACAGTACTACCGCTTTGCCATCTATCATTGCTACCATATCTTCAATACGTATACCAAACTCTCCGGGAATGTAGATACCCGGTTCTATCGTGTAAACCATACCATCTTCTATGATGGTATCGGACTTTGTAGAGATATATGGCATTTCATGAATGTCCAGCCCTACACCATGTCCGGTTGAGTGTACATAAAACTCTCCAAACCCTGCTTTTTTTACAATATCACGTGTTAAAGCATCTACCTTTTTGGCTTTCATACCAGAACGGGCTTTGGCTATGGCATTGTCATGGGCTTTAAGTACAGTGTCGTATGCTTTTTGTATCTTTTTACGTTTAAACGTTTGCTTGGTATTAAACTTAAAGTCTTTACCTGCTTCTACAGTACGTGTACGGTCTGAACAGTAACGTTTATATTTCAACCCTGCATCCACAAGTAAAAGGTCACCCTTCTTCAGTTTCTTTTTGCTAGGCATAGCATGAGGTTTAGCTGCATTTGCATTCACTGCGACAATAGGATCAAAACTCAATTCATATTTTCCAAAATCACCCAGAACAGACTTTGCTGTATGGGTTAGATCATACTCACTCTTTCCAAAACCATTTTTGTTATTGAACTCTTTAGCCAATGTTTTAAATGCTTTGGCTCCAAGCTTTGCAGCCTTAGCCAATATCTTCAACTCTTCATTACTTTTAATGATACGCTTTTTATGTGAAAGATCTAACTCTGGTTTAAAAGTAATTTTACATTGAGAAGTTACTTTCTCAAATCCTGCTACTGACCACTCTTTAGGATCAAAAACAACTTTTCTGACTTTGGCTTTTTTGAGTAACTTTACAGCACGTCCATAAAGGTTACCGTCTATCACAACCTTTGCACCTTTTACATTTTGCCGGGCATCAATGGTATAACGGCTATCAGTGATAAAGAATGATTCTGAACCCAAAGAGAGATAAAGTGCATTGTCACAAGAATAGCCACATTCATAATAGATCGCATTTTCATCTTTTAACATGTAATTCATAAGACACCTTTGAAAAGTGAAGAGAGTATGATTCTCGTTCCTTTGCTTTGTATGGAACGAGACATTTGGTAGCTGAGCCTGTCGAAGCTACGCTTTAGCCTGTACTGCTGCCTGCGCTTTGGCCTGCTGCTGTTTCATTGCGGCTACTTCATTCAATATCTGCGTCATTCCAACCATTGCCAGATGGTAACCAAACGGTCCCATACCTACGATCTGACCTGCACATACCGGTGCTGTAAGTGACTTGTGTCTGAACTCTTCTCTTTGGTGTATGTTTGAGAGGTGTACTTCAAGTGTAGGAAGCTGCACTGCAGCGATCGCATCACGAATAGCGATAGATGTATGCGTGTAGGCTGCCGGGTTAATAATGATACCATCTGCATCACCGATACACTCCTGGATACGATCAACGATCTCACCCTCTAAATTTGACTGAAAAAATTCAATTTCCAACTTGTTCTGCTCCGCATAAGACTTCATCTGTCCGTGGATATCTTCTAACTTCATTGGACCGTAAACATTCTGTTCTCTAATACCGAGCATATTTAAATTTGGACCTTGGATCACTACTATTTTCATTCTGTTACCTTTTTATAATTTGGCTATTATTTTATCTAAATTTGTTTAATGTCTTCCCATAAAAAAATAAATCAAACTATATACCCGTTCAACAGCTCAAACTAGCTAAAACTTTATGCTACAATAAGGAGATCTCTAAATTTACAAACAAAGGAAAAAATATGAGTGCTAAATTTGAAATATACAATGATAAGGCTGGTGAATTTCGTTTTCGATTGAAGTCGGCCAATGGTCAGAACATTTTGGCCAGTGAGGGTTACAAAGCAAAAGCAGGTTGTATCAACGGCATTGAGTCCGTGAAGAAAAATGCAGCAGATGATGCCCGCTATGAAAGAAATGAAACAAAAGCTGGAAAACATGCATTTAACTTAAAAGCTGCGAATGCTCAAGTGATCGGTGTAAGCCAGTCTTATAAAACAGCCGCATCACGTGATAAAGGTATTGCGTCAGTAAAGAAAAATGCAGCAGAAGCTGAGATCGTTGATTTGACTATTGCTTAGTTGCACCCATTAAAGAGAGAGAAATGACCATACTTTCAGCAGACTACATTTACACGCCCGACGGTTTTGTAAAAGAGCAGGCCATCGCATTTACACAGACTATTAAAGCCATAGATACCCTGGAAACCCTTCAGGAAAAATACCCTGATGCCGAAGTTATTTTTACAGAAAAAAATTCTGTCATCTACCCCGGTTTCATAAACACCCATGTACATTTGGAATTTTCAGCCAATAAAACTTCTCTTAAATACGGTTCTTTCATGCCGTGGCTGGACACAGTCATAGAACACAGAGAGGACCTTGTCGGCTCATGTAACAATGAGATGATGATGAATGAGTGTAATGAAATGTTACATTCCGGCATCACCACATTTGGAGCCATTTCCAGTTTTGGCAATGAACTTGAAGTATGTGAAAAGGCTCCTCAGCGTGTTGTTTTTTTCAATGAACTCATTGGATCAAATGCCCAGTATGCAGATATGCTGTATGGTGACTTTTTGGAGAGAGTAAAAGCTTCACAGTCCTGCGAAAGCAGTAGCTTTATCACGCCTGCTGTTGCCATTCATTCACCCTACTCCGTGCATCCTATTATTCTGCAAAAAGCGGTCAATGTAGCAAAACAGAACAGTTTGCCTCTAAGCGCACACTTCCTGGAATCACAGGCAGAACGCCAATGGCTTGAAGAGGGAGAAGGAGAGCTTAAAGGCTTTTTTGAGAAGTATTTCAATACTTCCAAACCTGTCACGAATATAAATGAGTTTATGTATGCTTTTAACGCTTACCCTACTCATTTTACCCATGCAGCACAGGCGACAAAAGAGGAGTTAGCACATCTGGCAGACAAAGGGCACTCCATTGCACACTGCCCGCGTTCCAACCGTTACCTGGGATGCGGAAGGCTCTCTATAGAAACTTTACATGACTTGAATATGCCCTATTCTGTAGCTACTGACGGGCTGAGTTCCAATGATTCACTTAATATCTTTGATGAACTCAGAGCGGCCGTCATGTTACATTATCAGACACCTGTACTTGAACTGTCAAACAGACTTATCAGGTCTGTCACCTCTGATGCTGCAGAGATACTTGGTCTGAATTGCGGGTCAATAGAAGTTGGGAAAGTGGCAGACTTTGCCGTTGTCACACTCAGAGAGGAACCAAAGAGAGAAGAGGAGATCGCACTTTGGACTGTTTTGCATACCAAAGTCTGCTCACAAGTTTATATACATGGAGAAAAATATGTTTAGTGCCATAGGAAAATTTATCAAATGGATCGGTGATCATTTTAAAGGCATGCTCTTTTTACTTATTGTTGCGGTTGTATTTATGCCAAAAACCGCTACACCGTTAGAAAAAGTGAATCTACAGGAGATCAAGTTAAGCGGTCCGATTTTGTCTGCAGATAAGATCTTGAAAGAGATCGAAGAAGCACAGAAAGATAAAAACATCAAAGGGGTTCTTTTCAATGTAAATTCTCCCGGTGGGGCAGTGCCTCCTTCCATTGAGATAGCCTATGCCATTAAAGAGTTGCAAACACACAAACCTGTCATTGCTTACGCATCTGGCATCATGGCAAGCGGAAGTTATTATGCTTCCATCTATGCAAAAAAGATCATTGCCAATCCGGGGTCCATTGTCGGGTCGATAGGCGTGATCATGGAGAGTGCGAATGTTAAAGAACTCATGGATACCATCGGTGTAAAAACACAGATCGTCAAACAGGGAACTTTTAAAGAGGCAGGCACACCTACAAGAGAGTGGACAAAAGAGGAGAGAGAAGAACTTGAGACACTGACAAAAGACACTTATGAGCTTTTTGTATCGGATGTAGCTGCGGCCAGAGGATTAAAAATAGAAGATGCAAAAAGCTATGCAGATGCACACATCTTCTCTTCAAAAAGAGCTAAAGAGGCTGGACTTATTGATGAGATCGGCGTCAAAAGCAGTGCAAAAACAGCACTTATGCACGAAGCCAATATTACAAAAGCTGTATGGAAGAAGAAAGACAAACTTGACTCTTTTATGGACAGACTTGAAGGAAAAACGCTTTTACAGCTACAGAATTATTTCTATGGATTGAAATCTTCATTATTTTAATTATTTAAGTTAATTGATTTAGATCAATAATATATCATATATAAAAGTTATAATTTACCTTTACATTTATGCTATGGAGAAAAAATAATGATAGATGAAATTAAAATGATAAAAGCAAAGTTTGAAACGATCAAGATCATTGCCGGGGAAGCATTGACACGTGAAGAT
>DQSX01000150.1 GCA_015663065.1 Sulfurovum sp. | reverse complement strand
ATGTCTCAGAACTCGATATGCAGCAAGCCCGTTCACAGCTTTACAATACACGTTCAGCACTCCCATCTCTAGAAATATCAAAAGTCAAAGCTCGTAATGCCATGGCACTTCTCACGGGTATGGATGCGAGTAAAGTAGAAACTATGCTTGCTTCAGGCAGTAGAAAAAACCGTGATTCTGCAGGTAGATACATTGCCCAGGAGAAAAATGGTGTCATGCAGATCAAAAGCGGACATGAAGATCTTCTCAATATTGCCATGATCCCCCGCGCACGTTTCAACCCTTACAGCAAAATCGATGCTGAGCTCATTACAAGAAGACCGGACATTAAAGTGGCTGAGTATAAAGTACGTTCAAGCAATGCACTCATCGGTGCATCTATTGCAGAACTCTACCCAAACTTTTCTCTCTTTGGCAATATCGGATGGAACTCTAACAATACTTCAGGTTCCTGGGTCACAGGTTCCGATGCGCTGGGTGTGACCGTCGGTCCTTCATTCTCATGGAACATTTTCCAGTACGGGCGTATTAAAAATCAAATACGTCTCAAAGATGCTGCTTTTGAAGAGAGTTTGGTCAACTATAACAAATCTGTGCTCTCTGCCGTTGCAGAAGTTTCCAATGCACTGCAGAGCTATACACTGACACAAAAACAACAGGCAGAGAACAAAAAAGCCGTGGACGCTACCGTACGTGCCTTCAACATTTCTGTCATTCAATACAATGATGGACTGGTATCTTACCAACGATTGCTCACTACGGTTGAAAAATTAACCTCTACGCAAGACAAGTATGCTTCCATAAAAGGAAATCTTGCACTCAATGCCATAGCACTCTTTAAAGCCCTGGGCGGCGGATGGCAAATGAGTAAAGGGAAGTCTTACCTCTCAAGAGAAACTGCGCAGAAGATGAAAGGTCGTATTGATTGGGACCGTTATCTTGATGAAGATATGACAAAACTTCCCACAAAGATGAAATAATGAAGGAGATAAAATAATGAGCAACCCTTTCCCACATGAACTCTCATTAGGTGATGTCTACTATTCACCTGTTTTACTTGTTGCCTTTCTCTCTTTTTTGGGAGCACTGCTAACGGTCATGGTACTCAACAAACTCAAACTGTCACGTTACTTCTATGCACCGTCATACGTATTTGTAGCGATCATGGCACTTTATGTTGTACTCATAGACACATTTTGGATCAAATTTTAAAGGTTAATAATAATGAAAAAAATAATAAAAATTTCACTCACTCTTGCCATCATAGGCATCGCTCTATTTTTTGCCTATAATAAATACAAAGCCTATATAGACAATCCGTGGACTCGTGACGGTCAGGTCCGTACACAGGTTATTCAAGTCACGCCAAGAGTCAATGGTATGGTCACAAAGATCCATGTAGTGGACAATCAGAAAGTAAAAACCGGTGACCTGCTTTTCGAGATCGATCCTTCACAGTATCAAGTCAAACTCAAACAGGCAGAAGCAAGACTGCAACGTACAAAAGAAGCAGCAAGAGGTACCAAGATCGAGTATGAACGTGTGAAAAATATATATTCTAAAGATAAAGGTGCAGTTTCACAGAAGGACCTGGTAAGAAATGAGACCAACTATTATAAATCTTTAGCAGACATTGATTCCTCTACAGAGGCAGTAAATACAGCAAAACTCAACCTCTCTTACACAAAAGTCTTTGCAGAAGTAGACGGTTATGTCTCCAATATAAATTTCCAAATAGGTTCTCAAGCAGTGGCCAATCAACCTATATTGGCACTGGTAGATGAAAATGCCTACTGGGTCTTTGGATTCTTTCGTGAAGATGCCATTCCAAACGTTGAAGTGGGTGATACAGCCAAAGTGACACTGCTAGCTTACCCTGACACACCGATAAGCGGAAAAGTAGAATCCATAGCCTGGGGCATTTCACACTCTGACGGTAACCCTGGGTCAAATTTACTTCCAAGTGTAAAACCAGTATTCCAGTGGATCCGTCTCGCACAGAGAATTCCTGTGAGAATTAAACTCAATAAACTGCCTGAAGATGTAAAATTGAGATTTGGTCTGACGGCTTCAGTCATGATCCTTAAAAATAAAGTGCCACAATAGATAAACGCATCATTTTTATCATTTAATTCAAAATTATGTTACAATAAATCATAAATAAAATTAAAGGACTTCAAATGAAAAAATTACAATCGGCTACATTGGTAGTCGCGAGT
>DQSX01000109.1 GCA_015663065.1 Sulfurovum sp. | reverse complement strand
TATCTTCACTGGCGACTATACTTTCTATGTTTGTTTTATCTGCAGGGTTCTCTTCTTTTATATACGTGATAAACGAAAAAATACTCGTAAACACTTCTGTCTGCTTTTGCGCACCTATAAAGACATGATGCAGTGGTGTAAAACCTAAGCTTACCCTGTCACTTCCATCACTTTGATCATCATAAAGATCATAGAGAATGCGTTGAATAGAACTTTCATTGAACCAGCCTTTATTGTTGTTTGTATCTGCTTCCATATTGAAATTAAAACCAGAGGATTGCCTATTTCCAAATGTATCAAAATAGACAGGTGCATGCAATGCCATAGCAGAGAAGGCATTCCCCCACCCTTCACCAAAAGCTACACGTATATCCAGGTGCTCATCTTTACCGTGATCGCCGCCAATACTGTCAGAACGTGAAAACACATCTTCATAATAGTGTCCCCACTCATGGGCAATCACATGGTCATCATACTCATCTGTATCAGCATTTTCATCCCCTAATATATAGAGATTTTTATCGATATAATGGCTGGTAGTGATCTCTCCATTTTTTGGGTCACCCTCTGCTGCGATATTATTAATGGACCAGTTTAGCTTTAAAGGAGGGAAAACAGCTTCCGAATCAGCAGACAATACAGTCAATATAGAAGCATAGACTGTATCGAGCATGGCAAACGGTGCAGCAACTCTAGTTGAAGTATAACCATTGATACCCCATCCTGAATCTGCATGAAGATCCCTTGTCGCATTTGAAGTTCCTGTATTGATCAAAGAACCTTCCATTACATACAGAGCATCATTGTTCGTATTGTCTACCACTCTGACATCCCAGGAAGCAGTATCTGAAGCAGTACCTGCTTTTAAAAGTTTTGCGTAAACACGTATTTTAAGATCGGTATTTTGCGGCGCAGTTAAAAGGTAGTCCCCATTGTCATCTGTATGGGTTGAAGTGAAAGGGTTTCCGTTATTATCTACTGCTACAACCATCACTTGTCTGGCACTTTTACGTGTTATATTGCTATAGTCAAGACCTACATGGTTGCTGTTTGATGGTACATGGTCATAGCTCACCTTACCTGAAATATCTACACTGGAGACCAAAGCCCGGGTGACAACAATGGAAACTTGTACGATTTTAGAATCTTCTCTGCCATCATTGACAAGATACCCAAAGCTGTCACTGCCGGCATAGGTACTGAGCGGTGTATAGCTTAAGTTTGGAGCCACACCGCTTAAGGTACCAAAACTTGGACTGCTGACCAGGCTGTATGTCAAGGGGTCTCCATCAGCATCTGTTGCTGAAAGTGTAATATGAACACTTGAGGCACTATCAACAGTGACAGATTTTGCATCTGCAACAGGTACTGTATTTTCGCTGGCAGGTAATAAAACAATGTTTCCACTCGAAGCAGTGCCTGCAGGATTTACATTATCGTCTCTTGTTGGGCTAAGTACTTCAGAGCTGACAGATGATCCGACACCTCCTCCGCCACAACCGATTAAAATAAAAAAAGTAAACAGTAAAAATAGGTGCATGCCAAGATACCTCATGTTTATCCTTCAATCTTTGATACTAAAATAATTGTAGCAGATATTATTAAAAACTATATAAATCTAACTTTCGTTAGACCCTCTCAGTATATCTAACACATTGGTAGCATAACAGCCTTTAGGCAGGACAAAACCAAGCTCATAATGTGCCTTTTCTTCAACATAGTTTTTTGTAATATCCGTTACCTGGATCCAGGCATAACGTCTGGTGCCGTTGAGGTTCATGTTTTCATTGAACGGTGCTTCTATAAGTCCTGCCACACTTGTCGCACTTTTTGCTTTACTGCCAGGAAGCAGACCTGCAGGTGCAATGTCTTTAGACTCAAAACGTTTCGCTTCCTCTTCCAGATTCTCTACATTGAAGAGGCGACCGTAAGGATAATGCATCATCACATCTCCCTCAACGAGTTTAAAGAAGTTTGGCTGCGCTTT
Organism: Sulfurovum sp.; assembly: GCA_015663065.1. Classification (GTDB taxonomy): domain Bacteria; phylum Campylobacterota; class Campylobacteria; order Campylobacterales; family Sulfurovaceae; genus Sulfurovum. The sequence goes on along the minus strand of DQSX01000109.1, from coordinate 678 downwards.
TGTACCTTTGAGAGAACCTTCGGGCAATTTCATGAGCTGTTCTGTTTCTGCTTCGGAGAATTTTTCAAGCAGATGGTTCAACTCCATACGTTTAGAGAGCCATCCGTTAAAAAGGTAAGACTGGTAAGAACCCATGAGAAACTCTTTGGTCTTTCTGTCTCGGATCTTCAGTTCTCCGTCTATGAGTTTTTTACCATCCACCCAGTTGTTCCCATCAGTACCAAAACGCTGATTACCAAAATAATTCGGCACACCATTATGCTTGATCCACTTCAGTACTGAGTCCAGTTTGTCTTTTTGTACACCCAGTACCTTTTTAAGGCGAATGTTAAAACGATTGCCTTTGAGATGCCCTACACGTATCTTGTTGTTATGTCGTACGGTCTCAAGTATCTTGATCTTCTCATGCGTGAAAGCTTTTAACTTCTCTTCGTGTATCGCCATCACTGAAATATACTGGATGGTCATGGCATGTTTGTCTTTTAGCCCCGCATACCCCATGTCTCTGCGACGTATGCCTATATGATTGGAAATTGCATCCAGCATCTCCCAGGTAGTCATCTCTTTTTTACGTACTTTAAGTACCAAATGTTCACCCTGCCCTGTAAATTCATACAGGGGTATCTCTTCAACAGTAAAATCACGAGGGGATGAGTTAAAAACAAATTCATTTTTGAC
>DQSX01000112.1 GCA_015663065.1 Sulfurovum sp. | reverse complement strand
TGATTTCTCCTTCTATTTATATCTATTTTACTTCTTTTATGGTTTAAAAATTCTTATAGACTGATCTTTGAGTATCATTTGATATAATAATTGAAAGCATTAAAGGAATATGTGATGAATGACAGGATCAAAGAGATCATAGATGAAATAGAAACAATGAAGGTCAAACTTGCAGAAGAGATTGCTCAGCAGGAGGAACATATTTCTTATGAGGTCAAAAATGGCTATGTAAAGTTTGAAAAAGAGATTTTTGATAAACAGAAAGAGAATATGAAAGATCTTTTTTCATGGTTTGCTGAAATCCCATTTTCACATTTACTCACTTCTCCCGTCATTTACGGGATGGTCATTCCTGCTATTTTACTCGATATTGTACTCTTTGGCTATCAGCAGATCATATTTAGAGTCTATAAATTTGAGTTTCTGAGGCGCAGCGACTACATTATATTTGATCGTCAATATCTTGGATATTTAAATGCTTTTGAAAAACTCAATTGCATGTATTGTTCCTATTTTAATGGCTTAATGCAGTATGCTTCCGCTATTGCGAGTAGAACAGAGTTTTATTTCTGCCCGATAAAACATGCGAAGAAGATCGCATATCAGCATGAGTATTATGATGAGTTTTTCAGCTATGGTGATGCAAAAGAGTATCAGAAAAAACTCAAAGAACTTAGAGCCAGACATACAAAAAGTGAAGATGAACATAAGAAAGGAGTGTAGATGTTTCGTTATATAAAATGGTTTAATGCACTTAGTATGAAAGACGTTGATCTTGTAGGCGGTAAAAATGCTTCTTTAGGGGAAATGTACCAAAATCTGACAAAAGAGGGGATACGTATACCCAATGGTTTTGCTATTACTGCAGATGCCTATCGTCATATTTTAGATGCCAATGATGCCTGGAAAGAATTACATGAACAGCTTGACCACTTTGACCCTGATGATGTGCTTCAATTGCAGGAGAGAGGGAAGAAATGTAGAGAGATCATCTATCATTGCAGTCTGCCAAATGATCTTATAGCGCAGATCAAAGAGGGCTATGAGGCGTTAAAAGTTGAATATGGTGAAGAAATCACCCTTGCGGTAAGAAGTTCTGCAACTGCAGAAGATTCACCTGAAGCCTCTTTTGCAGGACAAAATGACAGTTATCTGAATATTGGTGACTTTAATGCACTTTTAGATGCCTATAAACGTTGTCTTGCTTCCAATTTTACAGACCGTTCCCTGCACTATAAATATGACCATGGTTTTGACTATCTAAAAGTACATCTATCTGTAGTTGTGATGAAAATGGTCAGGTCTGACATCGGGGAGAGTGGTGTCATGTTCTCCATTGATCCTGAAACCGGATTTAAAGATGCCGTTTTCATCAATGCTGCATATGGACTAGGCGAGAATATAGTGCAAGGCACAATAGTCCCTGACAGTTTTTATGTATATAAACCTACTTTTATGAAAGGCTGCCGTTCTGTACTTAAAAGAAGACTTGGTGACAAAGCCCTTAGCATGGTTTTTTCAGATGAGATAGATGAAGACAATATCGCTGTAGAATACACAAAAAACATTGCTACACCTTTAGCAGATCAAAAAAAGTTTTGTATATCGGATGAAGATGTTTTGACTTTAGCTGGGTATGCGATGAAGATAGAAGCTTATTATTCAAAAGAGGCCGGGTATGAAAAGCCGATGGATATGGAGTGGGCGAAAGATGGTTTAGACGGTAAACTTTACCTTGTTCAGGCACGACCTGAAACCGTTGAATCACGTAAAAATGAAACAATGCTAGAAATGTACAGGCTGAAAGAATCTTCAAAAGTACTTTTGGAAGGTCAGGCAGTAGGCACGAAAATAGGCTCTGGAAAGGTTTGTAAAATAACAGATGCAAGTAAGCTTAATACATTTCAGGCAGGGGATGTACTTGTCGCTGAGACGACAAGTCCTGATTGGGAACCCGTAATGAAAATAGCTTCAGCGATCGTAACAAACTCTGGCGGGAGAACCTGTCATGCTGCCATTGTTTCCAGAGAATTGGGTATTCCGGCCATTGTTGGTGCAAAAAATGCTTTAGAGATCTTGAAAGAGGGAGAAGAGATCACGGTGAGTTGTGCTGAGGGTGAAACAGGGTTTATCTATGAAGGTTTGCTTGCGTATGAGATCACGCAAACAGATCTGAAAAGTGTAGGAAAGACCAAAATACAGATCATGATGAATCTGGGTAATCCTGAGCTTGCTTTTTCTCTTGCCGATCTGCCCGTAGATGGCATAGGACTTGCAAGAATGGAGTTCATTATTAATACAGCTATTAAAGCGCATCCTATGGCACTCATATATCAAGAAAAAACAGACAAGCAGACACAAGAAGATATTAAAGAACTTACATCAGCGTATAAAAATAATGAAACATTTTTTATACAAAAACTATCTGAAGGTGTTGCCAGCATCGCCGCATCAGTCTACCCCAAACCTTGTGTGGTAAGAATGAGTGACTTTAAGAGTAATGAATATGCTTCTCTTCTGGGAGGTAAGTATTTTGAACTGGATGAGGTCAACCCTATGATCGGCTTCCGTGGTGCCTCACGTTATACACACCCCAATTATGAAGAGGGCTTTGCCTTGGAATGTCAGGCAATGAAACGGGTAAGAGAGGAGATGGGCTTTGACAATGTCATTTTGATGATCCCTTTTTGTCGTAGAGTGGATGAGGGACAAAGGGTTCTTGATACCATGGAAAAATATGGGCTTAAACGCGGCGAAAACGGCTTAAAGATCTATGTGATGTGTGAGATACCAAATAACGTAATACAGATAGATGCTTTCTGTGCATTGTTTGATGGTATCAGTATCGGTTCTAATGATCTGACGCAGTTGACCTTGGGAGTAGACAGAGATTCAGAGATCGTTGCTTTTGATTATGATGAACGTGATCCGGGAGTCATGAAGATGATAGAGATGGCGGTGGAGGGAGCAAAACGAAATAAACGTCACAGTGGTATCTGCGGTCAGGGACCTTCGGACTATCCTGAAATGGCAGAAACACTGGTGAAACTTGGTATAGACTCGATGAGCCTTAATCCTGATACGGTACTACAGACCATACAGCGTATCAGTACCTTGGAAGATTCTCTAAAGAAATAGTTTGACTATTTCTTTTTACTTTTTTTCTCACTTTTCTCTTTTTTCTTATAGTCTTTAATATGTTTCTTTATCTCTTGTTTTAACTCTTTTTTAAGTCTTGAATCCATCTCTTTTTTAATAAACTTTTTGGTATTTATGAGATATACCTCTCATAATGATAAGACAAAAAGACTTTAAGTTGTATAATAGATAAATAGTTGA
>DQSX01000094.1 GCA_015663065.1 Sulfurovum sp. | reverse complement strand
GAAGATAATTACTATAAAAGCCTTTATAGTTATGGTGATATTGTACGAATAGTAGCAAAAGAGCATACTGGACTACTTGAGCGAACTCAGAGAGAAATGATTGAAAACAGTTTTATCTATCGAAAAGATGATGAACCTTGGAAACCAAATATTCTTTCAGCAACACCAACGTTGGAGATGGGTATTGATATTGGAGATTTAAGTAGTGTGATCCTCTGCTCTGTGCCGCCTAATGGTGCAAACTATCTTCAACGGATTGGTCGTGCTGGACGTAAAGATGGTAATGCTTTTAATGTAACCATTGCCAATGCCCAGCCCCACGATCTCTACTTCTACAGTGAACCTATGACGATGATGCAAGGCAATATTGAGGCTCCTGGAGTCTTTTTAGATGCTTCTGCCATTTTGCAACGGCAATTTATGGCTTTTTGTATTGATCAATGGGTGACTGAAGAGGGAGTAAAAGAGAATGAGATACCGCACAGGCTATCTACTGTACTTGATGCCATCTCAAAAAAGTCATTAGATAGTTTTCCTTATACACTTATTAACTATATTCAAAACAACACTGAACAGCTTTTGGAACGTTTTTTTGATCTTTATGAAGGAAAACTGCATGAGTGTACCAAAGAAGAGTTAAAGATGTTTGCAAGTGGTAGGGTAGAGGATGCTGTTCACTCAAATGCTCCAGATGAACTAAAAGAGTCGATCTCTTTATCATACAAAATACTCAACCGATTTGAACAGTTAATTGCTCAAAGAGATGCAATTGCAAGACAGATCGATCTGCTTAGAAAAAAGATCAAAGAGCATAAAGCAAGCGAAGCAAGAGATAAAGATTGGGAAGATCAACTTAATGAACTAAATGTAGAACTTGAAGGGCTTAAATCGGTACGACGGGAGATAAATAAGAAAGTAACATTTGAGTTTTTAACAAATGAAGGACTCTTGCCAAACTATGCTTTTCCTGAGAGTGGTGTTATCTTAAAGTCGATCATTTATCGCAAAAAAGAGAAGGTTCAAGGTGATGATGGAAAAGGGTATGAAAGCTTTACATTTGAGTATGAGCGTCCTGGTAGCAGTGCTATAAGTGAATTAGCTCCTAGCAATAGTTTTTATGCCAGTGGTAGAAGAGTAAGGGTCGATCAGATAGATATGCGGATTTCTGAAGTAGAGACTTGGCGTTTTTGTGATCAATGCTCTTACAATGAAAGAGAATCATCGATAGTAGCACCACAGTGCCCAAGGTGTGGAAGTCAAATGTGGAGTGACGCAGGTCAAAAACGTGAACTTATTCGTATGAGGCAGGTTATTGCGACAACTAGCGATAGAGAGAGCCGACTAAAAGATGACTCTGAGCAGCGTGGGCCGGTATTTTATACAAAGCAGTTGTTGATCAGCTTTGAAAAAGAGCAGATAGAGGATGCTTATGTTATTGACAGTGAGATGGTGCCTTTTGGATTTGAGTTTATTAGAAAGGTTGATTTTAAAGAGATCAATTTTGGTGCATCTACTTTAACTGGTGAAGAGGTAAGCATAGCTGGTAAAAGAATGCCAAGACGAGGATTTGTTATTTGCAAATATTGTGGCAAAGTGCAAGATAGGAGTCCAACAGATCAAAACTTTAAAGCAAAGCATACTTTTACTTGTGAATGTACCGATTTTAATGATCAAGACAACTTTATTGAATCACTATATCTTTATCGTGAGTTTAGCTCTGAAGCGATACGACTACTTCTGCCTATTACAACCATGGCGATCTCTGATGAAAAGCTCCACTCATTGATTGCGGCATTTCAAATGGGTTTAAAATCATATTTTAAAGGTTCTGTAGATCATCTTAGGGTTGGCACATATGATGAAGCTCTGTCTGATGAGCAGTATAGACGGCGTTATTTGGTTCTATACGATACAGTTCCAGGTGGTACAGGTTACTTACGTCAGCTTATGCGTGATGAACTTGCACTTTTTGAAGTGCTTGAGTTAGCTT
>DQSX01000227.1 GCA_015663065.1 Sulfurovum sp. | reverse complement strand
TTGGTAGATGCAGACTCTGGTGATATTATCTGGATGTCCACAGCAGAAGGTGATGCAAAATCAGGTTCAAAAAAAGATCAGTCAGAGCGTTTGAAGTTTGCAATAAAAAAAATGCTTCAGGGTGTGTAAGTAAAAGTGTTTAAACATTTTTTACTCCTGCTGCTTCTAGGAAGCAGTACACTCTATGCTGAGTCAGTAAAAGTAGTGTATGATCTGACTCCCGGTGACTCAGTGAAGATCAAAAAACATCTTATTAAAAGTGTGAATGAAGTAGCAAGGTATTATAAGTCTCAAAGTAAAAATCCTGCCCTTTCAGGGTAGGATTTTACTGTTACATAAAATACAGCTTGCAGAAGTGTAGCAAATTGTTTGCTTGCTATTATTATCTTGATCGCATTGGCTATAGGATGGCTTATACGTTATGTTGTCGTATACATTTTTCATGAGTTCTATATTACTAAAAGATGGACTCAAGAGCAAATAACCTTGCGGTATATCAGACCGGTCGAAATAGGAACATTATCAATGACCTGGGGCAGATGGTCAAAGAAAACGGCATAGAGATGGTGATGATCAATTTTGAGGGTGAGAAGAGTTAGCTTACTCCTCTTTTTTTCCCTCACCTTTGTATATCATCATGGTAGGGTAAGCAAATTCTAGTTTGTTTTGCTTAAGTATGTGCGCGATCTTGAACATAACATCTTCTTTGGCTTCCAACCACTCTGCCCAGTCAACGGTACGAGAGAAACAATAAACCAAAATGTTAATGCTTGAACTGGCAAATTCATCCATGTAGACCAGAGTGATGCGTTTAATATCTTTTAAGTCCTCAATGGAAACAAGTTTTGACTGTCTTCCTGCATCCATAAATGTAGTGTGTTCATTGGCAATACCCGGATGCTCTCTAAGCATCTCTTTTATCTCTTGGATAGCTTGTTTAATATCTGAAAAATCTGACTCATAGGTGACCCCGATATTCATTTTAATACGACGTCCAATACGTCTTCTTGTCCAATTTTTTACGCTTGAGTTGGAAAGTTCTACATTGGGTACAGAGATCAGTGCATTGTCAAAAGTTCTAATGGTGGTCGCTCGAAGTCCTATTTCAACTACGGTACCTTCTTCATTGGCTGTTTCTATCCAGTCACCCTGTTCAAATATATCTCCGGCTAAAATGGCGATAGACCCAAAAACATTGGCAATACTGTCTTTTGCTGCAAATGCCACAGCAGCACCGGCAATACCAAGTCCGGAGAGCACGGCTGTAAGATCCACACCGACTATTTTTAAGATAGCCATAGTGGCAAGCAGAATGAGAAGACCGTTAATGACTTTTATGGCAAGGTTTACAATTTCATTTCGAAGCACAAGACTGTTCTTTATACGCTCCTGTTTTAAGTAGGCAATGGTATTGGTGATCCTGTAAAGAAGCAGTGTAGTGAGGATAACATAAGCAATAGCAAAGAGTTTGGAAATATTGAAAGTAGTGCTATCAAAACCTATTACTACAACAATAATGAGGTGCAATATGATCAACGAAGTGATCATATTGAATATTTTTGTAATATGTTTATGGATATAGTTTGTGTCATCATCTTTCAACTTTTTGTGTTTAAGAAAACGATTTGTCATAAAATAAATGATCTTTTGTGTCACTATGATAAATATTATAATTAAAAGTATCATAATAATTCTAGCTGCATCTATATTCATCTTGGAGAGATAAATATTCATGGTCTTGGCAAAGGGAATGTTGTTTATTTTATTTGCAAAGGTGAAGATCTTAGATCCCGACAGACTTGCAATTCTGTAGATATTGGTACTGTTCTCAATGAGTTCTGCAGAGAAAGTATTGGCAATATATTCAAGAAGTATAGTTTCATCCAACGCTTTTAGTAAGTCAGAAACTATTGGGCTTGACACATCGTTAGCGTCAGGTGTGTATCTCTTTTTATCTATAGGTTTATAGCTTGAAAAGTGAGTGGTCACTATTTGATTGATGCTGTTTTTAAAAAAATTCTGGGAATTATTGTCAGTAATACGTAAAAGATTATTTAAACCATTTCTTATATCACTTCTAAATTTAATATTTTTGAGTAAGAGCTCATCACGAAGCGCAGCATTTTTATTGCCTCTGTGTTCATTCATCTTTTTACGTAGTTTGAGTTTATAGATCCTGTGTTTGTACGGGTCATTTTCTAAAAGGTGTATCTCTCTATCTGCAGCATACTGAATAAAAAACTCTCTATACTGTTCACTCTGTAATTTCTTTATCTCCATTTTTTTATCGACAGAGATATTATTGTCGATCAACTGTCTCTCTACTTCGATCTGTTGATCTATAAATGCATCAAGTGCAGGGTTTGCAAAAATTAATGTATGGGAAAAAATAAAAAGTAAGAATAGTAGTTTTTTCAAGGTTTACCTTTAAGTTTATCAGCGATCAATAATGTGTAATAATAGTGAAAATTAGTCAACCAACAGATAACGGCAGGGCTTACAGGGAACCAAACAGTGTTTTAAAGTTCTCTGGAATACGTCTAGGTCTGCCGTGATCAATATAAACCAAAACAACATCCATAGAAAAAACCTTACTCTTTTCTTTCCAGACTTCCTGTCTCAGAACCAGGGAGGTACTTTTTAAAGTAAGTATCTCCGAAGTCACAGAGAGCATATCTCCCAATTTTGACGTCGCCAAAAAATCTGCAGTGATCTTACGTACCACAAAACCACTGTTATCACACTCCGCAGGCATCATATCTTTTTTAAAAAAAGCTTCAGACCTCGCACGCTCACAATATTTGATATAATTCGTATGGTACACGATCCCGCCAGCATCTGTGTCTTCATAATAGACGCGTATTTTCATTGTTCTCTTCTCTTTCTTCTCATTATAAACTAAAATGTACTCTTTGTAAAGCATGCAGAGGGATTATGGTAGAATATTTTATAGTGAAACAAATAGGAGTTCAAAATGAAAATAGTCATTATTGGCGGTATTGCTGCGGGGATGTCTGCTGCTGCGAAGGCACGGCGTGTCTCAAAAGATGCTGAGATCATTGTGTATGAGATGGGTGAGATCATCTCTTTTGGGGCTTGCGGTCTGCCGTATTATGTGGGTGACTTTTTTTCTGATGCTGACTTTATGATCGCACGTACTGTAGAGCAGATGAGAGAAGCCGGGGTGAAGGTGCAGACTACACATAGGGTGTTATCTGTCTCTGAGGTCTCTAAGACCATAGAGGTCAAGAACTTACAGAGTGGAGAAAACTTTACTCAAAATTATGACAAGCTTATGATCGCTACCGGTGCCTCTGTGATCAAACCACCTTTTAAGAATGTTGACCTTGACAATATTTTTACCCTCACGAAGATGGAAGACGGTAAGCAGATCAAAGAACTTGCAATGTCTGAAGATGTCAAAGATGTCACAGTGATAGGCGCAGGGTTCATAGGTATTGAAGTCGTTGAAGCCATGAAACATCTTGGAAAACATGTACGGCTCATCCAGCGTTCAGGGCGGGTCTTTAACCGTATGTTTGATGAACGTATCACTGATCTGATGCAGGTAGAGTTACTTGCACATGGGGTTGAACTTGTTTTAAATGAAGGGGTGCAAGGTTTTGAAGAGAATGACTCAGCTTTGTCTGTAAAGACAGATAAAAACATGTACAACACAGATCTTGTTGTCATTGCCACAGGATTCAAACCCAATACAGAATTTCTAGCGGAAACAAGTATCAAACGTTTGTCGAATGGAGCCATCGTGGTAAATGAAAAATCTGAGACAAATGTATCAGACATTTACGCAGCAGGTGACTGTGCCTCAGTACCGCATATGTTAAGTGGAGAAGATGTCTATATTCCTTTGGCAACTGGGGCAAATAAGCTGGGCAGGGTAGCTGGTGTAAACATGGCTGGTGGCACTGCGATATATCCTGGTTCACTAGGTTCTTCCTGTGTTAAAGTCATGGACTATGAAGCAGCAAAAACAGGTTTGGATGAAGTAAGTGCCGAAGCTTTGGGTATTGACTTCAATACAGTCTTTGTAAAAGATAAAAACCAGACAGATTATTACCCTGGTCAAGAAGACATCTACATAAAACTTGTGTATGAAAAAGAGTCTAAAGTGATACTTGGAGGGGAAGTGTTGGGAAAAAATGCTGCGGCTTTACGCATCAACGTGATCGCTATGGCGATCAAAGCAAAGATGACAACGGATGAACTTGGTATGATGGACTTTTGTTATGCTCCGCCTATCTCTAAAACCTGGGATCCTCTGAATGTGGCAGGAAATGCTGCCAAATAATACAGAGCCTTAAAGTGCATGCTGCCAGAAAGTATGTGCAATCGTTACGATGAGTATGATGCCCAAAATGTTAAAGAGAAAACCATACATGGCCATAGTTTTAATGGAAACGACACCTGAACTCATGGCTATGGCATTTGGCGGTGTGGCAATTGGTAGCATAAATGCATAAGAAGCACAGATCGTTGCTACCATCATGATGAGTGTCGCATCAATACCGGTCTGCTCTGCCACCTTATACAAAATAGGAAGCATGATGGAGATGAGTGCCGTATTGGAGGTGATCTCTGTAGTAAAGGTTACCATCGTAGCAATGACAAGGATGAAAATAATAAGAGGCATAGTGGAGAATGCAATGAGGTAAGAGGCGATCTCACCTGCCATACCTGTTTTTGTAAACGCTGATGCAATGGCAAATCCCGCACCAAAAAGAAACATAATACGATAAGGAATATTTTCTTTATCTTCCATCCAATCCAAAATAGAAAAAGGTGGTGCAAAAAGAAGTAAACCTGCAGTAAGAAGGATACCCGGTTCACTTAATCCAAGACCATCCCAGTAAGGTTTAAAAGGAGCATTGAGCAAGAGCAGAGCAATAAGTCCATAAATGATATAGAGTACTTTTTTCTGATCTTTATTTATAGGTTGCGTATCCAGGTCTTCATCGATTTTATGATCATCCAACCCTAAACTCAAAACAAAACCTACCACAATGAACATGACAAAGACTAGCGGTGCTACCAGATACATCCACTGTGCAAAAGGAATGGCTTCCATCCCCATATCTTCCATGATCCCCATTAATATGAGGTTGGGCGGTGTACCGATGGGTGTTAAAATACCACCAATACTGGCACCATAGGCAATACCAAGTGCCAGACGCATTTTGAGTTTGGCTTCATCTGTTAAAAATAGAGCAATGGGAAGAAGAAGAAGTGTTGTGGTTGTATTGGAAAGTACAGAACTCAGCAGCCCGGAAGTGATGATAAGTGCAAAAATAATACCCCTGACAGAAGAGGGGAATAACCCCAGCATTTTGTTGGCGATAATTTTATGCAAACCCGTTTTTTCAACAGCAATGGCAATGAGAAAACCACCCAAAAAGAGGTAAATAATAGGATTGGCATAGTTTACGGCTGCTTCTTTGGTCGTTAACACACCAAATGCGGGAAAAATGACTATGGGAAGCAGAGAAACCACAGCAAGCGGTAAACCTTCATTGGTCCACAGTGTCACCATAAGTACAACGGAAGCTACCAGTAATGCTTGTGCAAGTGTGAAAAATGGGAACATGAGAGCAAAAGAGATGAGCCCTAAAAATAGAGAGAGTAATATCTTCTTTGTTTGTTCTTCTATTGTCATTAAAATTTCCTTCTTTTATCTATGATTTATTATGACTCAAAAAACTTAAACATAGCTCAGAAAAATAATTATGAGACTTTTTAAAAAAATATAGAATAACTATAGATTATTAATGTATACTATATTTAAACTTCATTACAAAAGGAAAAATATGTCACATCATCCTAAAAAAACCCTGGAGCAGCATCACTTACAGATCATCGTGTTTATCTTTGGTCTGATACTCTGGTTTTTCCCTGTACCCTCCGGGCTGGAAGTATATATCAATAAATTACCTGCTTCAGATCTTGAGTTTACCGCGCAAACTGCCTGGCATCTCTTTGCTATTTTCATTACAGCGATTTTTGCCGTGATACTTAAAGCAATGCCTATCTTTACCTCTGCTATTCTTGGTGTTTCTGCGGCTATCCTTACGGGTACGCTTACAGCAAAACAGGCATTCAGTGGTTTTTCAGAAGACTGGATCTTGCTTATTATCGTTGCCTTCCTCATCGCACGTGGTGTGATCAAGTCAGGTCTTGGTAAGCGTATAGCCTTTCTGATCATTAGAAAATTCGGTAAAACATCTTTGGGACTCTCGTATTCGATCATCGCGGCCGATATGGTTGTTGCACCTGCATTCCCGAGTAATACAGCAAGATCAGGTGTTCTTTTCCCGATCGTTAATGCCTTGGCTGCAGACTCTGGGTCAAAAGTAGCTGACGGAACACGTAAAAAACTGGGTTCTTATTTGATGATGTCATCTATGGCAGGACTTACTATATCTTCATCTCTCTGGCTTACTGCAATGGCAGCGAACCCTGCAGGTGCTAAAATGGCTAAAGATTTTGGTGTAAATATTACGTATGGTTCCTGGGCAATGGCTGCATTTGTACCGGTGCTTGTACTCTATTTCTTAATACCCCGTGTACTTATGAAAGTCTATCCACCGGAAGTAAAAGAGACACCAAATGCACCGCAGATCGCACAAGATGCTTTAGATACCATGGGACCTGTCTCTAGGAATGAGTGGATCATGGCCGCAGTATTCATTGGTATGGTCGGTCTGTGGATCGCTTCTTCTTTCTACCCGGCACTCAATAAAACAGCAGTTGCATTTCTTGGATTGGGTGTGCTGATGCTTGCCAATATCTTTACGATCAAAGATCTTCACGGAGAAGGTCAGGCTTTGGGAACTTTAGTCTGGTTTGCTATTCTCTATGCCATGTCTGTCTATCTGAATAAATACGGATTTATGGGCTGGATAGGCGAAAACGCGGCAACGATGGTTTCAGGTATGTCCTGGCCAATGGCGTATGTTATTCTTATTATTGCTTATGTCCTGATACACTACTTCTTTGTATCACAGACAGCTCAAATGCTG
>DQSX01000106.1 GCA_015663065.1 Sulfurovum sp. | reverse complement strand
GCTTTGTTTGCTACCACTTCGTTCATGTTCATATTTGACTGAGTACCTGAACCTGTTTGCCAAACTACTAATGGGAAGTTATCATCAAGTTCCCCTGAAAGTACAGTGTCACATGCTTTAGTAATAGCATTTGTTTTTTCATCATCAAGACGATCAAGGTCATTGTTTACTAAAGCACATGCTTTTTTCAAGTTTGCAAATCCATACACCACTTCTAAAGGCATTTTTTCATTACCAATCTTAAAATTATGTATCGATCTTTGAGTTTGTGCAGCCCAGTATTTATCGCTTGGTACCTGCATTTCTCCCATAGTATCTTTTTCTATTCTAAAGCTCATCTCTTCTCCTGGTTTATTCCGAATTATGCAATAGAATTGTAAAATTCGGATTTGTAATAGACTATTTTACAATGAGGTTTGTTAAAACTGTATGAAGAGGAGTTGAGCTTGAGGAAAGCTCAAGCGCTATGGGAAGTATGGTAATCTATGAATCAAAAAAACCGCCATCGGTCAAGATAGCAATACTCTCTTTGATCGATGCAACAGACTTGGCAAATTTTGCTTTGGTCTCGTCATTAAGATCAAGCTCGATCACTTTTTCTATACCATTGGCACCGATCACACAAGGTACACCTACAGTCACATCATCATAACCGTACTCACCATTTAACATAGCACAGCTGGGGATCACTTTTTCTTCATCACTCAAGATCGCTTCAACCATGATGGAAATAGCACGTCCCGGAGCAAAGAAAGCAGAAGTTTTAAGGTACTTTACTATTTCGGCACCACCATCTTTAGTCTTGGCAATAATTTCATCTAGGTCTTCTTTTGATACGATCTGGTCAAGTGGTATTCCTCCAACTGTAGCGATATCCGGATAGGGAATCATATTTTCACCATGGTCACCCAATACCATAGGTTTGATCTGAGCTGCTCCAAAACCTGTTTTTTGTCTGATCTGATATGCCATTCTCGAGGCATCCAAGGCTCCACCCATACCTATGACCCTGTTTTTGTTCCAACCCGTCACTTTATGTACTACATAGGTCATAACATCCAGTGGATTAGAGACACAAAGGATGATGGCATTAGGTGAATACTTCTTAATATGCTCTGTAACCTCTTTAACAATACCTGCATTGATATTAAGCAGATCTGCTCTTGTCATATCTTTTTTTCTAGGAACACCTGCTGTGATAACCACAACATCACACTCTTTAAGATCTTCAGGTTTTACTGCTGCTTCAACTACCGTACTTCTTGGTGAATAGCTTGTCGCCTGTGCAATATCCAGTGCCTTTCCTATAGCTAGCTCCGGGAAAAGATCATAGAGTAATATTCTATGACATGTCCCTGTAAATGCCAAACTATATGCCGCTGCAGCACCCACTGCTCCTGCTCCTACGATCGCTACTTTTTTTCCTGTCATTTTTTCTCCCAATAGATAATTTTTAATTTTATAGTTTACTTAACGCAAAAAGAGCTTGGGTTTATGTTCGAAAGTTGCGCTTTTAGTCATATATTTTATTTTAGACTACTCACACGCTTCATCAAAAAATTTAATTTCATAAAGTGTATCTACCATCTCCTGAACAGAGGCGACAGAGTTTTTAAACCGTGTCTGTTGAAGCGGTTTCAATGCCATTGGGATCACTTTTTCAGCTCCACCTGCACCGATCATTACCGGTACACCCGAAACAATACCTGAATAGCCGTAATCATTGTCCAACATGATCGCACATGAATGGATCTGGTTGGTATCTTGCAAGATAGCCTCTACCATAACTGTGGTTGATTTTGCAGGTGCATAATAGGCAGAACCGTCACCAAGAAGATTTACGATCTCAGCCCCGCCATTTCTTGTTTTTCTAACGATCTCACCGATCTCCTCAGAATCAAGAAGATCTTCAATAGGCACTCCGGCAACTGTAGTAAACTTAGGCAGAGGAACCATGGTATCACCATGTCCACCCATGACTGTTGCACGAATTTGACCTGCACCATATTCAAGTTTTTCATAAATAAAGTGAGCCATTCTCGCTGCATCCAGTATCCCAGCCATACCAAGTACTCTTTCTCTTGGAAAACCTGTCTCTTTCAGTGCAACATAAGTCATTACATCCAGTGGGTTGGAAACAACGACGACAATAGAATCAGGAGCATACTCTTTGATCTCTCTTGCATAACACTGGACAATTTTTGCATTTTTAACAAGCAGGTCATCTCTACTCATACCCGGCGTTCTTGGTGCTCCTGCAGTAATGATTACAACATCTGATCCGGCCATATCTTCTGGACCTTTAGCAGATTTAACAATAGTATGCTGTCGGGCTGCATTGGCTGCCTGAGACATATCAAGTGCTTTACCTTTTGCAACATTGTAATTTCTACCTCTAAGTACAACATTATGGCATGTCCCGTTCATTGCCAAGATGAATGCTACTGTAGAGCCAAAATTACCTGTGCCGATAACCGTTACTTTTTTACCTTTTGCCATTAAAATCCTTTTTCATTAAATATTCTTATATAATTAAGAATCGCAGAATGACTTTCAAACAAAACATAACTCATAACTTTTATTATCAATAATGTTTTGCAATGTTAGAGAAGTCAAAAATCCTACGTTTTACAATATCTAAAATATATTATAAAAGTATTACACAGAGCAGATGCTCTGTGTGAAGTAATTTGGTTAGATGTCCAAATTAAATAGCATCAATGATGCTGTTAAATGTAGCAGATGGTCTCATTGCTTTTTCAGCTTTAGCATCATCCGGGTTAAAGTAACCACCGATATCCTGAGCAGTGCCCTCGACAGCAAGAAGCTCTTCAATGATAGTTGCTTCTTTCTCTTTAAGCTCAGCAGCAACCGGTGCAAACTTAGCAGCCAATTCAGTATCAGCACCCTTAGCAAGTGCATCTGCCCAGTACTGAGCTATGTAGAAGTGAGATGCTTTGTTGTCTGGCTGCCCTACTTTTCTACCTGGCGCTTTGTTGTTCTCAAGGTAACCCTCATTTGCGGTATCAAGTGCAGCAGTAAGTGCAGCAAGTTTAGCATCAGAATGTTTCTGACCAATAAATCTTAATGACTCAGCAAGTGCCAGGAACTCACCAAGTGAATCCCATCTTAAGTGACCCTCTTTCAGGAACTGCTCAACATGCTTTGGAGCAGAACCACCAGCACCAGTCTCATACAATCCACCACCAGCGATCAATGGAACGATAGAAAGCATTTTAGCAGATGTTCCAAGCTCTAGGATCGGGTACATATCTGTAAGGTGATCTCTTAATACGTTTCCTGTTACAGCGATAGTTGTTTTGCCTTCTCTTACTCTGGCATTTGTAAATCTAGTAGCATCTGTAACATTCATAAATTGAATATCAAGTCCAGATGTATCATGATCAGCAAGATACGCATCTACTTTTTTCTTGATTTCAACATCATGCGCTCTATTTTCATCTAGCCAGAATACTGCCGGAACACCTTCAAGTCTTGTTCTCTCAACAGTTAATCTTACCCAGTCTTTGATAGGAATATCTTTTGTTCTTGACATTCTCCAGATATCTCCGGCTTCACACTCGAAAGACATAAGTACTGTACCATCCTCAGCCGTAACAGTAACCGTTCCAGCTTCAGCCAGTTCAAAAGTCGTTGGGTGAGAACCATACTCTTCAGCTTTTTGAGCCATGAGACCAATATTTTGCATTGTACCCATTGTAGAAACATCGTACTGACCATTCTTCACACAATCAGCAACCATCTCTTGGTGGAACATAGCGTAAGTAGAGTCAGGGATAACAGCCACACACTCTACAGCATCACCGTTTCTGTCCCACTGCTTACCACCTTCTCTTACCACTACAGGCATAGAAGCATCAATAATAACATCATTAGATGCGTTGAAGTTTGTTGTCCCTTTGTCAGAATCAACCATAGCTAGTTTTGGAGAATCAGAGTCAAGTGCAGCTTTAAAGTCAGCTAAGATTTCAGCTTCTTTAGGATGACCTGCAATCTTCTTCTCTAAGTCAGACATACCCTGGTTTGGCTGTACTTTAAGCTCTGCAAATGTATCTGCATGTTTAGCAAATACATCTTTGAAGAATACTTTGAAAGCATGACCAAACATAATAGGATCAGAGATCTTCATCATTGTTGCTTTCAGGTGCAGTGACCATAGAACATCGTTGGCTTTTGCATCTTCAATTGTTTTTGCATAAAAAGTATTCAATGCAGCCACAGACATATAGGTACCGTCAAGAATTTCACCGGCAAGCGCATCAATAGTAGTTAGTTCTTTACCATTTAAGGCAATAGTTACTTTTTGATCTTTGTCACAAGTAATCGATTTTTCATTTCCGAAGAAATCTCCCTTACCTTCCATATGTGCTACATAAGATTTTGCATTTTCAGGAAATGCTCTTAGTTTATGAGGGTGGTTCTGTGCAAACTTCTTAACAGCTTTTG
>DQSX01000105.1 GCA_015663065.1 Sulfurovum sp. | reverse complement strand
ATATGGTTTGGATGTATGTCAACGTGGCTAAAAACTGGGTTGACCTGGATCATACACTTACGCATTGGTTAAAAACAAAAGAGTATTTTTGGAAGATGGCGGAAGAGCAAAGAAAAAATCAGTCTTGGTTTGATTGATATAATAGGCCTTAAGTTTTATTTAACAGTTTATGTGACATAATAACTGTATGAAAATTGAAAAACACTACTCATTAAAAGAATTATCAGCACTTGTTGATATGACTGCACGAAACATTCGCTTCTACATCCAACAGGGTGTGGTAGATAAACCTCACGGTCAGAATAAAGGTGCTTACTATACTGAAAAACATATGCAACAGTTACTTACTGTCAAAAAGTATAAAGATGCAGGTGTTTCTCTTGAGCGTATAGCACAGATCATTCATGAGGATGAAGCGTCTCCAAAAGTGGATTACAAGATCAAGCCTGGGAATATTGAAGTGATTAGCCGTATTCATTTGATGGATGGCTTGGAACTGAGCATAAATCCGGAGAGATCGGGACTTTCACAGCAAGACATTCGCACACTCTCTAGGACTATTTTAGAAACCATAGAAACATTACAAAAGGAAAAGAACAATGACTGAATCACAAATAACATTTGAAACCGGCGATGGAAGAGAACTACTACTAGAAGGTGTACACTATGATGTACAAATAGATGGGCTTATGGCAAAGAGTGCCATAAAGCAAAGCTATAGTAACCCCTATGAAACAAACATAGAAGCAGTCTATACTTTTCCTTTGTCTTCTGAGGCTGTCTTGCTAGGTATTGAAATACAGATCAATGAAAGAGTACTTAAAGGGACTATTAAAGAGAAGAGTGAAGCAGAAGCTGAATATGAAGAAGCCATAGATGATGGTAATCGTGCCATTATGGTTGAGAAGAGTTCTGATGGCATTTATACAGTCAATATTGCCAATTTACTTCCTGAAGATAGTATCTCAGTAAGCATAGAATATACGGAACTCATGGAGTGGAGACAAGACCAGGTAAAATGGTCACTGCCTACAACTATTGCTCCCAAATATGGTGATTCTTCAAACCTTAATCTTGATGATGTGACAGATCCATCCATTTCACTTTTGGCAGAGAATCTATTTGGCTTTAGCATGACAGTGCAAGGAGTGTTAGCTGACGCTGAGATTAATGCACCTTCTCATCAGATTAAAATAGAGAAGGGTGAAGACTCTACAAATATTACGCTTCAAAATGAAAAAGACTTTATGGACAAAGATATTGTCTTCACCTTTAAAACACAAAGAGCTAGAGAGGAAAGATCGTTTACTCTTGTAGGAAAAGACTTTGACGGTTATGCTACCATAGCGTCTTTTTACCCTTCATTTGGAACGGACTTACCAAAGCAGCCTAAGTCCGTAACCTTTGTCATAGACTGTTCTGGTTCTATGTCTGGTGTTTCCATTGACAGAGCTAGAACAGCACTGAATAAAGCATTGCATTTGTTTACAGAAGAAGACTCATTTAACATCATTAGATTTGGATCAGATCATACTTCTTTGTTTGAGAACGAAGTATCGGCAAGTACAGAGAATATCAACATTGCTAAAAGAATGATACGTTCTCTTGATGCCAATATGGGTGGTACCAATATGGAAGAAGCATTGCAAAGTGCTTATGTTGGGCATACAGTTACAAAAGGGAAAGATGGCTATTTGTTCCTCATTACAGATGGACAAATATATGATCACGACTCTGTAGTTAAAAGTGCCAAAAAAAGTGAAATGGCACACTTTGTTGTGGGAGTAGGGTACGCAACAGATGATCCTCTCTTGAAGAAGATTGCTCTAGAGACTAGAGGTTCGTATGAAAATATAGATCCTAATGAAAAAATGGATGACTATATACTCAATCTCTTTAAGAAGATAGATACACCTAAGGCCATAGATATAAAAATACAATGGCCACAAAAGCCAATGGTCGAACATATACCAAGTGTAATCTTTGATGGTGATACACTTTATGCGTATGGAACTTTTGACGAGCTAATAGACGGTGAAGTAGGACTTGCGTATACATTGGACAATGGCAACCAGTACAGAACCTCTGTACAGATAGATCAAAAGTCTGCAGCTGCTAATGAAATTCCTTCAGTGGTTTCCAAACTTGTCATAGCCAAAGAGATAGAAGCGTTGAATGCAAGACGACCTCAAGAGAGATATTATGATGAAGAGACAAGCAGTGAAGAGAATAAAGAGATTGTTGCACTTTCGACACGGTATCAACTCTTTTCTGAATTGACGAATTATATTTTAGTGGATGAAGTATCTGAGACAGAAAAGCCTTCATCATTACCTCAGATGCATAAGGTAGATAATATGATGTTAGAATCAAGACTTCTATCTAGCTCTTACTCTTTAGGTGATATGTCGGTAAGTAAGGGATTTGTAAACCTACATCATAGTGCTAGTGCAGATAGTATTGATGTACCTACATTTCTAAGAAAATCGATGGATGAACCTATAGAGAAAAAGTCTCATAGCCTTGGTTTTGACGCATTACCTCAAGAAATGAATCCGAAGCGACAATCGAAGATTGATCATATTTGGGATGATATCGAAATAGTAGATTATGAAAGATATTTAGAATTATTGAATGATTGGTATGTAAGGTATAAAAGATTGCCTAGAAAACAGTCTGAACTTGTTCTTGTTGGATTTGAGTCTAAATTTGCAGCTTTATTTGGTCAAAATGATTTTAGAGAAGAAATAAAAATGCTTACACTTAGACTTTATGTAGAGTGTGATGACCATAGCATTCTTGATACAAACTTTCTAAAGTACTTGAAAAAAACACTTAATAATCAGGGGTTTAGAGACAGAGTTGTTTCCTATGTGAAGCAACTTTTTTAATGGTTACAAGCTTCATAAATGGCTTAGATTTAATAAAAGAGTAATAGTGTACAATAAATTATAACAGTAGAAGCGGGAGTTACCTGTGAAAAAAAATCAAAAAACTCTCATTCGCCATAATATGATCTACCAAAGACTAAACCAGGGTGAGACAGTCAATGTTAAAGCTTTGGCAGAAGAGTTTGATGTGGGTATCCGTACCATGCAAAAAGACATGAATGAAAGACTCTCTGTAATTTATGATATTGAAAATTTGGGGCAGGGTAATTACAGGTTTTCTAAACATCATCGTTTTGTAGGTGCTGGCGATGAAAATGAGTCTATTGCTATCTCTTTAATGAAAGAGCTACAGCACAGTGCCATTCCTGAAATGGACACATACATTGACGCTGCCTTGCCTACGAGCAGTAATTATGATGAAATTTTTGTGTTTGGCATGCATTTTGAAGCCATTGAAGATATTGAATCTTTT